>CAYVGX010000011.1:0-11282 GCA_964451015.1 uncultured Candidatus Saccharibacteria bacterium
CACAAAGCCATTAATAATCTCGACCTGCATATCAAACAGGGCGAATTTATTTCTTTGGTGGGCATGAGCGGGGCAGGGAAGTCCACCTTAATGAAGCTTATTGTGGGAGAAGAAGAACTGGACGAAGGTAGTATTTTAATCGACGATATCGACATGACCCGGATTCGCAAATCAGATTTACCGTATTTGCGCCGCAAGATCGGAGTAGTATTTCAGGATATTAAATTACTACCAAAGCGCACCGCGTTCGAAAACGTAGCCTTTGCCATGGAAGTCTCCGGGCATACTAAATATCAAATTAACAAAGATGTTCCAAAAATTTTAGAGCTCGTCGGTTTGGCACACAAGATGCACAACTTTCCCGATGAAATGAGTGGTGGTGAAAAGCAGCGAGTAGCAATAGCGCGTAGCCTCGCGCACCGTCCAGTACTTCTTTTAGCAGACGAACCAACCGGCAACTTAGATGAAATCAATGCAGCCGAAGTAATCGACTTGCTCTTGAAGATTAACAAACTCGGCACCACTGTCATCTTGGCCACTCATGCAGCCGACATAGTCAATAAAATCAAAAAGCGCGTTATCACTATCGAAGGCGGTCAGATCACCATGGAACAAGAAAAAGGGAAGTATAAATTATGAAGTCACTCATTTCTCTCTACCGCATCATCCTGAGCGGCGTTACCAATTTACGCCGTAACATTTGGCTGGCTGGGGCATCTACACTGATCATGACCATCACTTTGATTATTTTATCCTCGCTGAGCCTGTTGTTTATCATTACCAATTACAGCATTAAATCCATTCAAGAGCGCGTAGATATTAGCGCCTATTTTAAAGGAGATGTTTCCGAAGCGCGCATTTTAGTGATACGCGATGAGCTCAAAAAAGACAGCCGTATTAAATCTATCGACTACGTGTCTTCCGAGCAGGCCCAAAATGATTTCCGACAGAATCACCAGAACGACCAGATGATCATCGATTCGCTCAAAGAGCTCACAGAAAATCCTTTCCCTGCTACACTGCAAATCAAAGCCAGTAATTTAGAAGATTATCCTGAAATCGCAAAGACTATCCAGGCAGATAAGTATAAAGACTTAGTAGACGAGGTGAATTATGAAGATAACCGCGTAATTATCGACCGGCTGAATTCTTTGTTAAAATTCATCATTACTTTCGGATCTATTTTGATGGTTGTCTTTTGTCTGATCGCTATATTGGTTATCTTCAATACCATTGCATTGACTATTTATAATCGCAGGGAAGAAGTAGAGATCATGCGCCTCGTCGGTGCAACCAATTGGTACATCAGAGGACCTTTCATAGTGGAAGCATTAACCTATAGTATTATCGCTGCCATTATCACCAGTAGCTTGCTAATGCCCATCTATTTTGAGATGTTGCCGAAAATTAGCAACTACCTCACTCCTGGAGCCAATATTTTTAATGGAAATATTACCACTTTCTTGGTAGTCGTAGTCGCTCAGTTAGCCATTGCTTTTATACTGAGCTCTATTTCCAGCCTTCTAGCCATGAGGAAATACCTTCGCATATAACGTGTGGAATATCCACAATTAGGCTTGAATAAAACGAAAATCAATGTATAATAAATAAGAGCCCAAACTCTCAAGGATGGGCTCTTATTTTTTATTTTATTTATGAAAGTTATTTTATTAAAAGATATTGCCAAAATTGGCAAAAAGAATGAGATAATCCAAGTTTCCGAAGGATATGCTCGAAACTTTTTATTTAAGAATAATGCCGCCGTAGTTGCCACAGATCAAGCTGTAGCCAAACTTAAGTCGGAGCAGAAATCTAAAGAAGAAAAGCAAGAAAAAGAATTGCACCGTTTCCAGAAAATCAAAAAGAAATTAGAACACCACGTTTTCAGAACCCGTGTCAAAGCCAGTGACAAAGGTCAAATTTTTGGAGCCCTGCAAGTACAAGATATTATCAACATCATTAAAGAACAAAGCAAGATAGAATTAGAAAAATCACAAATCGATTTTCATCACCAATTCCAAAAGATAGGAGAACAATTTTTAACAATAAAGTTAGGACAAGGAATTACTACAAAGGTAAAATTCGTCATCGAAAAACAATAATACAAATATTTATTATTCACTCATGCCATACAACATCAAATCGCGCAAAGCAAAAAAACTAAACACTAAATTTATTTTCGTATCCGGAGGTGTAATCTCAGGGGTAGGGAAAGGTGTCACTACCTCTACTATTGCTATGCTGCTGCAATCTCGCGGCTACACCGTAGCTCCGGTGAAATGCGATGCGTATCTCAATGTGGATGCAGGCACCATTCGCCCGCAAGAACACGGTGAAGTGTTTGTAACCGATGACGGCATGGAAACAGACCAAGATTTAGGTAACTATGAGCGCTTCTTAAACATCAGCTTATCGAAAGCCAACTACGTCACCAATGGCCAATTATTCCAATCGGTTATTCAGCGCGAGCGCAATTTTGAATACGAAGGCGAAGATGTAGAAGTTGCATTGCATATTCCGGAAGAAATTATCAATCGTCTAGAGCAAGCGGCGCTAAAACTGAAAGCGGATTTCGTAATTTGTGAAATCGGCGGCACAGTGGGCGAATACCAAAATATTTTATTTATCGAAGCCAATCGCATCATGAAATACCGCGACGGTAGAGCAACTGCCCATGTGCATGTCGGCTACCTACCTACACCACCATCCATTGGCGAAATGAAATCTAAGCCTGTACAAAACTCAGTCAAACAGCTTGTATCTTCAGGTATTCAGCCAGACTTTTTGATAGCCCGAGCGCAAAGCCGCTTAGATGATCGCCGTAAGCAAACGCTGGCATGGACTACCAATATTCCAGCAGAACACATCATTTCCGCACCTAACGTACCAAGTATCTATACCGTCCCTGCTAACTTCGAAAAAGAAGGGTTTACCGATGAATTGCTCAAGCATTTCGACATGCCTTCAAAGAAACGCGACTTGCGCAAATGGAATAATTTCGCTGCAAAAGTTAGCCGTATTCAAAAATCCAACAAAGCTGTAAAGATTGCAGTAGTAGGCAAATACTTTGATACCGGGGACTTTAAGCTGTCCGATGTATATGTCTCGGTAATTGAAGCTCTCAAGCATGGTGCGTGGGCTAATAACGCCAATGTACAATTAGATTGGATATCGAGCACGCACGTTGAAAAGCAGGGCGCCAAAACTATATTATCCGGCTATCAAGGCATTTGCGTACCAGGAGGTTTTGGCAGCAGGGGAGTAGAAGGTATTATTCAGGCTATCGAATTCGCGCGCAAGCAAAAAATTCCGTATTTGGGCTTATGCTATGGTATGCAATTAGCAGTCATAGAGTTCGCGCGCAATGTTGCACGTCTAAAGACTGCACATACAACAGAAGTAGAGCCGGCAACCAAACATCCTGTTATTCATATTATGCCCGAGCAGGAAAAAGTCCTACTCAACCGCGATTATGGAGCAACGATGCGTCTAGGTGCCTGGCAATGCGTATTAACCCGTGGTACAAAAACCGAAAGCGCTTACAAAAAAGCTGGCTGGATTAAAGCCACAGGGCAAGCTAAAATTGCCGAACGCCATCGTCATCGCTATGAATTTAACAATGAATACTTAGAACGATTTGTCGATAAAGGCTTAACTATTGCCGGTACAACCCCGGATGGACAATTGATAGAAATCATCGAACTGGAAGATCATCCTTTTTTCGTGGGCACGCAGTTTCATCCAGAATTCTTATCCAGGCCGCTTAACCCACATCCCTTATTCGTAGAATTTATGCGCGCGGCAAATAAAAAAACTTCTTCATAATTTATAAAAATTATTCAGAAGTTTCATTTTAGGGATAAATTTAAATTATAAAAAAGTTTCTTCTTGTTTCTTTTTCGCAGCAGAATATCTCACCAAAAAATTTATCGCAGAATATAATCCACAAATAAAAGTATTCATCGCCACAGCAGTTAAAGCTAAGACGAACATTAATTCAAAACTATCTCTAATAGGAAAAATTCCTAATATAATAGTATTTCCTTTATCATTCTTAGCGATCAGATCACTGAAAAAGAAACCTGCAGGGACAAACAGCAGCCAACAAATTAACAACCCAACTACAGAGCCAATAAAATAGTTCATTATAGCACTATTGGAAGATTTTTTATGGGTGATAAACTGATTCCAATGATCAATTCTATTGGCGATTAAGGGAGATAGGGTTGCTTGCAGAATAATCACAAATATCCCTATATAAAATACACTAGTATAATCAACATTACTCAAATTCATCTTTATCAAGTTCTCCTTAGTTTTGATTTTAGTCTTTTCCAGACTAACGTCCCTCCTAGTTAATCCAGAAAATAAAACCCACTTGAATACAGTGGGTTTTATTTTTATTTCTGTTGAGTTGGTTGCGGTTCAACACTCACGATGCGAGTGCGGCGCAGGTTACCATGAAACTTCTTCATCATTTTGCTTTGGAATTTTACAATTCCATCAACTAATGCATACAAAGTAGAATCACTAGCAGTTTTTACATTATTGCCGGCATGGAATTTATTACCATGTTGACGAACAATAATTTCACCTTTTTTTACCCACTGGTCACCGAAAATTTTAACGCCAAGACGCTTAGAAATTGAGTCTCGGCCTAAACTGGTAGAACCTCCAGCTTTCTTATGAGCCATGTCTCTATATAAATCTTTTCATCAGATCGAGCAGAACTTAATCAGTCTTTCCAAATCAAAGTTAATTCTTTTCAAAAATGACTATCTCCCTGGCGACTATCTGGTCTTTCCGATCGTATACTGCAGTTCCTCGATCCGTTATCTTGAGAAACGGCAAACTTTCGGCCAAATTTTTAGGGATTAAATCTATCAAATTATAACCAATTTTGGTTAAATCGTCAAGATAGGGAAATTTCTCATAATGGTCGTTTTTCTTATAAGCCGGCAAGCACATTACGATTTTAGACCCTTTTGATAGGAACTTTAAGTAATCTTGAAAAGCCTCTGTATACAATGATTTCAGCTCCCCAAAATTTGCTTTTATCTCCTCGGGGGTAGGGTAAGACTCGTACATGGGACCTAAAAATCCTTCTGTGACCACAGAATCTATTTGCGAAAATGCACCGATGGTCTTTAAGTTTTCTACTATTTTAGAGACTTCTCGTACATCAGAAACTTCGAGATGGTATTTGCCTTTAGGAATTTTATAGCGATTACGAAACCATTCGAGATTTTTTTCACTGCCCGAAATGGCGACTGGATTAAGGTCGGTACCGAGCATTCGGTAACCTTGAAGTATTCCTTCTTGCACGATAGTACCAATACCGCACATAGGGTCCAGCATCGTGCTACCGGCTTTAGGGGTAGCAAGATTAATCATGATCTGAGCAACTTTTGGCGGGATCATGCCTTGTTTATCGTCTCGTACCGGGCGCTGATAATCACGCCTGCCATAATCTTCAAAATCCTGTACCACTAATGTTTTGGTGACATACAATTTTGTCGGACCAGCCAGAATACAAATTTCTGCACCTTTCTCTATCAAATGATTATGAGTAATGACAACTGAGGCCAAGGCGAGAGAATTAAACTGGGGGAGCACTAGGCGGATGCTGGCGCCGCCATCTTGCATGGCGCGCTTGATAAACATACCAACATGCTTTGGTGCACCAAATGCTTTTACATTTTGGTCGAGCAAATAGACGCTTACGCCAAACTGAATTTTTCCTTTTGCATTTTTTAGAAAATCTTTTTTCAGTTTACTGGGCTTAAAGTAGTGCTGAAGTGCAAAATTAATATAATCCGTATCTTTTTTAGGTACTTCATCTATAACTTTAAGAATCTTGATAATTCCACCCATTTCTTTTTGGATCTTATTCACGTCCAATTGAGTTTCGGTTTCGATTACAAGTACCTCAAACGATAAATCCAAAATTTTAATGCTCCAATTATGTTTTTGGAAATAAAAAAACAGCTCAGCTAAAGAGAGCGTATAAACCCTCCCTAAAACAAAAGCATATCGATATGTCATATCATTAGTCTCCTATATGTAATTATTTAATATGTTAGAAATTAATATTCAAAAAATAAAGTTTTGGCTGGTTATTGCCATAATACAGCTGGGTAGTTTTGCAATGGGCTATTGGATTGCAAACGGTACAACACCTAAGTTTAAACAGCAACCTTTAGATAATTATACTACAAAGCAGTCAGAACCGCCAAAAGAGAATAATACTCACGCGCAAACATCAATTTCCGAACAATGCACTGTCAAAGGGAATATCTCCAGTAAAAATAAAATCTATCATGTCCCAGGAGGTAGCTTTTACGACCGAACTACACCAGAAATGTGCTTCAGCACTGAGGCAGAAGCAGAGGCTGCAGGATTCACTAAATCGAGCAGATAAAATAAAAAAGCCAGATATATATCCGACTTTAAGGTCTGTATTCTAGAAACTAGATTATACCGATTGTCCTACCGGAATCAAATGAGCAATCTTGTGGTAGGGAACAGATTCTGTAATTAAATTGCCCCTAATCTTAAGCGTGAATTGTATCATTAATACCTGACCAAGAACATATTCTATTACCAGCTTCGCACTATTGCCGATATTCCACGCAATTAGATTGCCAATATAATCATTAATAGAATTCGAGGCAATTAACCCATACAAATTTACAGAATCGTGTGCAGTAATAAGTTCGACAGGTAAGCACTGATGCAAAAATTCTACTGAACAGCATTCATCTGTGCTTCGATTTGAGAAATTTATAAACATCTCAATTCGCTTATTACCCATTGGTCTGGTGCAAAACGTAATCAATAATTCCTCTATTGGAGGCAAAGTAAGTCCTTTGCATTCTATAGATGTTCGTGCTATCGGATATCCATTTTCAATGTCTTGTTTCATAAAAATTCCCCCTAGGTTTTGTAATATTTTGTTGACATTATGCTATAAAAACCATATACTGTCAAGGTATGAAGAAAAAGATATATTTAGACAATGCAGCGGCAAGCCAACCCAGCGGAGTGGTCTTAAAGGCTATAAAACCCTTTCTACAAGGTTTTTTTGGCAATCCTTCCAGTTTACACGAATACGGCAGAGAAAACCGTATAGCGATAGAATCAAGCCGAGAAGATATTAGTCGTATTCTCAACTGTACCCCTAAAGAAATTATCTTTACTGCCGGCGGCACCGAGAGCATCAACTTGGCTATTTTGGGTGTAGCTAAAGCATATCAGTCTAAATACAATAAGCCTGGTTCCATAATTGTTTCTAGTATCGAACATGAAGCTGTTTTAGAATCAGTCAAAGCCTTATCACAGTGGGGATGGAAAATTTTCTATGCACAGGTAGACTCGCAAGGTTTTATTAACCCGAATGAAATCAAATCTTTAATCAAAAATGATACTGCACTTATCAGTATCATGTACGCCAATAACGAAGTTGGTACAATAGAGCCTCTGCAAAAAATCGGTGAGATTATTTCGGGCATCAATAAAATTCGCGCGCAAAAAAAATTACCTCAGATCTATTTTCATACCGACGCCTGCCAAGCAGGGGGAGTGCTCGATCTCGATGTGCATAAACTCAAAGTGGATCTACTTACCTTAAACAGCAGCAAACTTAACGGCCCCAAAGGTTCTGGTTTGTTGTACAAAAAATCCGGAGTAAAAATTGAACCAATCATTTACGGCGGGGGACAAGAACAAGGTTGGCGTAGCGGTACAGAAAATGTTTTAGGCATTGTCGGCTTAGCAGCAGCGCTTACCTATGCGCACGAGTCACGTAGCAAGAATGTCAAAAAATTATCAGAGCTACAGTCATATCTAGAAAAACAATTAATCAAAAATAAATCAATTTCTATAAATGGTCCTGTTAACGGAAAGTTAATTTTAGCCGACAATAACTTTGGACTGCATAAATTACCTGGCACAATAAATTTTTCGATTGATGGGGTAGAGGGTGAAGCACTGATGTATTATCTAGATGGTGCCGGCTTTAGCGTTGCTACGGGCAGTGCCTGCACCACAGGATCAGAAGACCCTTCGCATGTCTTATTAGCGATGGGACTGGGCAAAGATAAAGCTAAGTCGACAATCCGCATTAGTTTAAGTTATGATATAACCAAACAACAACTGGACCAATTTGTTAAAACGCTTAACAAGCAAATCCAGTTACTCAAACACACAATCAACGAATTGTAAATGCAACTCGTTTAGGAGGTAAAAATGAACGCATTAATAAAATTATTTTGGCTTTTGTGTGGATGGATTTTTTTAAAATCTATTAGCAACAAAAAACCAGTGACCGATCCGAAATATTGTCACAAACTTCCTGGCAAGCCAAAACCTTCTGAAGTATCGGCATTGGTTCTTCAAACCACCCAACGCCATCATGTTTCAGGAGGCTTTCTAGGAGGTAAGGGTAGATGGACCTAGAACACTCTTTAAGTAGTTATATTAGAACAAGCTTCTCTATGTAACTACTTTTTTTATTATCGACCGTCCGAGAAAAAAGTATCTGCACACAAAACAGGTAATTTGCGTTTAGAGGATACTGTGTAAACAAACATAGACTATACAGACAGTAGGGAATCAAATGTACATCTAATTAGCATTTCAATAAAACGGTAAAAGTATCGGCAGGGAGTAAGTGGTTTTGAAATACATATCGCGTCGCACAATGTATCTTATGCGACGTTATATAATACAGATATCCACAATTTATATATTTAGATTTATTTAGCGTGAATTCAAATTTTATTTCACATTCAATTGATAATTCATACAATTAGATTTAAAATTTTATTTCCAAATATAAAACCATTCCCTGTTTCCAGTGGAATGGTTTTAATAATCATCATATTAATACAACTGCCTACTCTCCCCTACATTTAAGTATAAATACTTTTTATAATTGACGATCGACTATTTTACTTTTACTTTGCTGGGACATATACATGGAAATGGGGTCCGGAAGTAAATTTATACGTCTTTGGATTTGGACACCCCTGGTGAGCAGTACCAGTCTCATTAGCAAGTGACAAACCAGCCGCAATCAACAATCTACACAACTCACCCCAAGCAGGATTATTTCCTGGCACTGTAGCACCAGCGGTGGTTCTCAAAACTGTATCAGCACAATTACCACTCACAGGATTACCAGCATAATGGCACCTACTTTCTGCTTTAGTATTTCTAATTGTAGACGAGATACCAAAATAGAATCCTAGTTGCTTTGATTTAAACTGTTCTAAAACAGTTTGCATCTTAGTCATTAATTCTTTGCACATCTGAGAACCAGATCCAACACGTGGTATACCGACGATAGGTACAACCCCACTAGTACAGTTAGCGTAACTTCCGCCGCTAGTAGCATTTGCAGTTTCTCGATCTTCTTGTTCACCCTCTCCAGCAAGTATAGAACAATCATTATCTTTAGATAGCCCTATCTCATCACACGCCGGAATATCTCCTGCTTCAAAGATTGGCGGCTGGATTGGTTTGATAACAACAAGTGATGGATTTATAAAATATAACAATGTATAACTTGTTAATAGCAACACCATACCAATTACCGAGTTCATTAGCATTTGTTTGCCTCTACTTTTTCCAGATTCACCACCAGTGATATATAAATAGCCAGCAAGTACAACAAAAAAGACAACCACAATAGCCCCTGCAGAAATACCTAATCGAAACATTCTATTAATACACCGTTCCAGATCATACCCGTCACCTTCGGGTGTACACAGATAGTCTTTAATACTTTGATCAACGCCAGCATTATACTGAGGTAAGGTTGCATTGGGAGTTTGCTGCGCAAAAACTAAAACTGGATTTATAACAAAGATTAAAGTTGAAAATAAAATTATTTTTTTAACCCAATATTTCATTTATTTTATTTCAATACCATTTACTAACCAAAAGCTATTTTCTTTCACAAAATCAACTTTAATTTCAACATTCTTAGAAGATGAGTTAATAGTCTGATTTCCATTCATCGATACAATTGATCTGGTTTGATTTATATTTTTAATCTCAATAGAATTTTCATCAACAACCAGCTCGTATTTATAATTTGGGGTAATGGAATCAATACTTTTTTGAACTATTATTTTAAATGGTTCGGTGGACTGATTCGATAAATCTAATAAGTTCCGAGTATCGTATTGAGAATAGTTTCCAAAATTTTCTGCTGATATTTTTCCTAATAACATTACATATTTATCTTGCTCAGAATTATTATCATCTTTTAAAAAAGCATATTGAGATTCATTTTCGACAGGATTCACATTGTTCGTGCCTGTTGATCTGCTTAGCATTAAAACAACAATTAGTAACACTGCAATTACTATTATTATAATCGCTGCTATAAATATTTTTATGTGTGCTTGTATGAAGTGAGTCATATAAATTAACTTCGTTTTTTACACGCAGTATACATTTCTACAATTTTATCAAGAGTTTTGGGGTCTGAATCTGGTTTACCCGGTGCTCCTGTATCACCAGGGCCAGACTGAAAATCATCATACGCTATTCTAAAATTACCATTATTGCTTTTCATTAATTGACCAAAATATTTTGCACCAGCGCTAATGTTTGTTTCGGGATCCAATAACATTTCTAATGTGAGTGGGCTCTTTCCAAATTCTTTCGCTGAAGATCGAGCTGGGGTCTCCCCTGCCCAACCACCTTTATTTTTCGGATAGATAGTAACTTGTGTTAAACCAATTGCGTGAAATACGTTAAAATTCAAACCATAAGTAGGAGGTTTATCACTAGAGGGATTAATAACATGCGACGGATTTGAAGTAATATATCTATTATATGTAGATTCTTTTTGCATGAGAGCAGATAAATGACAATATTCTAGCCCGTTGGCTTGAGCATACTTAGATATTAAATCTCTATATTGAGCTTCATTCGCTGACCCTGGTATATTATTCCCAATTGAAATCTGGCCACTAGCAGGTCCTGTAGAAATAATACAATTAGAACTGAAGCCAATGTCTTCACATTTCGGCAAATTGGCGCTAGTAAAAATCGGCGGCTGAATCGGTTTAAATTGCAGCAGTGACGGGTTAATAAAATTTAACAAAGTAAAGCTCACCAAAATAATTACCATGCCGGTCAGCGAAGAAAAGACCATACTTTTAGCCTTGCTTTTCTGGGCTTCTCCTCCTGCAATATACATATAGCCAGCTAAAACAATCAAGAATACCAGTACTATCGATCCTGCGGAAAGAGCAAACTTGGTTAAC
>CAYVGX010000012.1:0-11022 GCA_964451015.1 uncultured Candidatus Saccharibacteria bacterium
CGGAACAATTAGTGGTTCGGTTAATCAATATTTTATTATTACTGGTAGGAATTTTGTCTGTTATTATGATTTTATTTGGCGGTTTTCTGTTAGCATCGTCAGGAGGCAGTGAATCACAAATTAAAAAAGGACGCCAGACTATCATTTGGGCAGTATCAGGTTTAGTAGTTAGTTTGATGGCCTTCAGTATTGTAGCAATTATCCAAAGTATTATAAGTTAATATGACAAAATATTTCTCTCGTTTTTTAATCATTTTAGCGTTAGGGTGTTTGGTTTTTTCAGGGTCTGTATATCAGCTAGTCATTAGCGCACCAGCTGCCGCACAAACAGGGGACGCATGCGCAGATTTGAAAGCGCAAATTGATGCCTATGGAGGAGGTGCAGTGGCTCAACTGCCTCAATACTGCAATACTAATGCTCTATACACAAAAATCGTGAATTTTGTGTATTACATCATCGGTATCGCAGCTGTCATTTCTCTTATTTATGCTGGATATATGTACATGACAGCAGGGACCAATGATAGTACTCGAAAGACAGCAAAAAATATTATTACATGGACAATTGCGGGTGTGGTGGTAGTTGTGCTTGCTGGATTGCTAGTTACCGCGGTGGTAAATTTGGTTGTTGATAACAAGCTTTTTTAAATAGAGCGCTCTATAGTATAATACATGCATAGAACTCTGCTTCAATGAAGTGGATTTACAGTAACTCGCTCAATAGCGATAGAGCATAATCGCTCGTCTAAGAAAGGTGGTGAGAAATTTGAAACAAAAATTAAAAACAGTGACTTGGCAAAACGTTCGTCAATTTCTAGTTGCAGTAGGTATTGCTTTAATGCCTGTTGTAGCAGTAGTTCCTCAAATGAGCCAAGCACAGCTGATTCAAGACTTTGTGAACGATTGTCCAGAAAATACTGGTATTCGTTGTAACGAAGGTAATATTGGTGATATTTTTGTGCTCGTTATTAACTGGGCATTAGGTATTGCTTTCATTATTGCAGTAATCATGTTGATTGTTGGTGGTTTCCGTTATTTGATTTCTGCTGGTAATGAAGACTCTGCTAAGAAAGGCCGCGCTACTATCTTTAACGCCTTAATTGGTATTGTCATTATCGTGTTATCGTACGTCGTTGTTCAAATTGTATACCGATTCGTTTCCGGTACAGGCAGCGGTGGTTTATTTGGTAACTAATTCTTTCCCGCATCTTTTTATTTTATTTCGAGGATTGCGGGATAGCTCTGGGGTTGCAAACGTGTTTTGCGCCTCCGGAATTATCTAATTTAATAATCATGAAAAAATATTTTTACACTCTTTTGTTTACGTTCATGACAGTTGTCATGGTGGGACTCCTGCCAATGGCCGCGACTTTTGCTGCGGGTGATAAAGTCGAAGAAGGCTTAAATTCAATACAAGATCCGTTTCCTGATAGTACTATAGTTGGCGACGGCACAGTGACTTTTGCAGAAGCATCAAAAAACATTATTGAATACGCACTTTATTTTTCTGCAATAGTTGCAGTGTTCTATATTATTTATGGTGGATATCAGTACATTTTTTCTGGTGGTAGCGATGATAAGGCAAAAGCTGGTCGCAAGACATTAGTTAATGCGTTGATTGGTTTAGTGATGATAATTCTAGCTTTTGTAATCGTACGCGTGGTTTATACCTTTATAACTCAATAAACATTACATGAAATTATTTGCTGTTATTACAATAATACTCAGCTCTGCGCTGTTTGGTACAGCTTTTCATACAGCAAAGGCACAGACTTCTTCTGCGCCTTTTTTGTGTACTAACTCAAATTATTCGGTTATCCGCTGGGCAGAAAAATTTGCCGGAAGCAGTAATTACTCATGCGCGTCTTCGACGCCCACTAAAGCCGATGTAAATGGTTCTATTTCTGCCGACAGTAAATCGGTATGTGTCACTAAAGATAGTAATAATCCCTTGTTGGGCACGGTATATTTGGTGCGTCCGACAGACGGACAATCTTGTAATAGTTATGTTAAATCTGGTATTACTGTCAAAGAGACCCCTATTAGCAATATAGTAAATTCTACTCCTACTACAAATACAACCAATACTACCACTACTAAAAATCAACCTCCTACTACATCAACAACCAATAAACCTGCTACTCCTAATACTAAAAGAACTCCGGGTATAACCACTACATTACAAGGTAATCAAGGTTCTTGTCCTGACGGCTTTGTAGAGAAAGGTCCGTTGTGTGTTCCTAATAACCCTTTTGCGAATGGCGGTGGTGTTGCAGGTAGTGGTTCTGTGGCAGGGCTTGCCTTGCTGGTTATTAACTTGGCTTTAGGGTTCGCTGGTATCGTAGCTGTTATTATGGTAATTGTTGGAGGTTACTATTGGATGACAGCCAGGGGCAACGAATCACAAGTCACTAATGGCCGTAAGACAGTTATTAATGCATTAATCGGTTTAAGTATAATTATCCTTTCATTTGCCATAGTTTCTATCGTTAATTCATTCATTACAAAAGGCATTTCTTAGCATTGAAATATAGTGGTATTTTAGTATAATATAAAGCCAGTACTGAACTGGCTTTTGTCATATAAATAAGCCGGGATGGCGAAATTGGTAGACGCATCAGCCTTAGGAGCTGACGAGAGCAATCTTGTGGAGGTTCGAGTCCTCTTCCCGGCACCACTAGGATTTTGGGTATTTATGACCAGAATCCTAGTGATAGTAGTGGACGAGAATATAGCTTTCAATTTGTTGGGAACAGATTGAAAGCGTCGGAGCCTACTGCAGCGTCACTCGACGATTCGCCGAATGGCGATGAGGAGAGTAGCGTGAAGTAGGCGAGTCCTCTTCCCGGCACCACTTGAAACAAGTCAAATATTGCACCGTAATACACTATAGACGGGTTTATGAGAATTACCTTAATATCATTAAATTAATTTATGGGAAAAATTGTCAAAAATATTATTTTAGTACTGATCGGATTCTTGATCCTTTCGATTATTGTTGCGTCTTTTATTAGCGACGATAAAGTACGTGAGGTTCCTTTATCCGAAGTTACTTCACTGGTGAAAGAAGAAAAAATCGAAAGTATTTTAGTAGGACCAGGGTCTTTGTCTGCCAAAGTTAAAGACAGTGATACGAAATTGTCTGCTGTGGTTGGAACAAATACTGAAATTCCTCAATACTTTATCGACAGCGGAGTAAGTAGCGACCAGATTTCAAAAGTAAAAATAGAGTTCAAGAATACTAGTTTTGCGACTATTTTAGCCGGAACGATTTTGCCATTCTTGATTCCTTTTATTTTGATCGCATTGTTTATTTATTTTTTGATGCGTCAAGTACAGGGCTCGAATAATCGCGCCTTAACATTTGGCCAAAGTTCGGTAAAGCTGTCCGATGAAATGAAGAATAAAGTAAGATTTGCCGATGTAGCCGGCGCAAAGGAAGCGAAAGAAGAACTTCAAGAAATTGTAGAGTTTTTAAAATTTCCGCAAAAGTTTTTGGCATTAGGGGCTAAAATCCCAAAAGGCGTATTGCTTTTGGGTAGTCCTGGTGTAGGTAAGACTTTATTGTCTCGCGCAGTAGCAGGTGAAGCCAATGTGCCATTCTTCCATATTTCTGGTTCGGAGTTCGTGGAAATGTTTGTAGGTGTGGGGGCGAGTCGTGTTCGTGATTTGTTTAAGAAAGCTAAACGCAATTCTCCGTGTATTGTGTTTATAGATGAAATCGATGCAGTGGGACGCCAGCGTGGTGCAGGTTTGGGCGGCGGTCATGATGAACGCGAACAAACCTTAAACCAGATTTTGGTAGAAATGGATGGTTTTGAAACCGATACCAATGTGATCGTTATTGCAGCTACTAACCGCCCTGACGTATTGGATCCTGCACTGCTTCGTCCAGGGCGCTTTGACCGTCAGGTAGTGTTAGACTTGCCTGACATTCATGATCGCGAAGCCATTCTTCAGGTTCATTCTAAGAACAAGCCGATGGCTCAGAACGTGGATTTGAAAAAGGTTGCGCAGCGTACCCCTGGTTTCTCCGGGGCCGATTTGGCGAATATTATTAATGAAGCCGCAATTTTGGCAGCACGGGATAATAAAAAAGAAATTAATACCGATGACCTGAAAGAAGCTATCGAAAAGGTAATGCTTGGTCCGGCGCGTAAGAGTCATATCTTGTCTGATAAAGAAAAGAAAATTACTGCTTATCACGAAGGCGGACATGCCTTGGTGGGCGCGGTTATGCCGGAAGCAGACCCGATTCATAAAGTGACTATTTTGTCCCGTGGTCGCGCAGGCGGGTATACGCTCAATCTTCCTAATGAAGAAAAAAGTTATCATACTAAGTCTGGTTACTTGGATGAACTTGCTATGATTTTGGGCGGATATGCTGCTGAAAAATTAGTGTTCGGTGAATTGACCACTGGTCCAAGCAATGATTTGCAAAAGGCTTCTAAAGTAGCCCGTAGCTTAGTTACTCAGTTTGGTATGAGTGATGCCATTGGTCCTGTAGTGCTTGGTGAGCATCATGCTAATGTTTTCTTGGGCAGAGATATTTCAGAGCAAAAGAATTATAGTGAAGCTGTTGCTCAAAAGATTGATGAAGAAGTGCGCCGTATTTTAGCGGAAGCAGAAAGTCGGGCAACGGAAGTGCTCAATAAGCATCGTCACTATTTGGACACGATCGCAAGTCGCTTGCTTGCCGAAGAAACTTTAGAGCAGGAAGCTTTTTATGAAATCGTTAAAGATATAGTACCGGCTAACAAAAGAACAACTGTAGAATTTAGCGAAATCGTACCAGATGCGCCAGAACCACACACTCCTATTGAGTAAACAGATAGGCCGCGAAATAGTATATTTCGCGGCTTTCTCATTATGAACAATCAAACTATATTTAAAACTGCATATGAAATTTCTATAAGAAATTGGAAGCTTTGGTTTTTAGGATTATTTTTGTCTTCGGGATTTAATCTGCATTTTTGGTATGGCTTATCATTTTTCCAACATACCCGCTATTTTTCTGTATTAACACAGCATTTATTTGACTTGCCAAAAATTTTGGTAGTTATTGTTGTCGCTGCGCTTATCATGTGCGGTGTTGTATTGGTAAATTACTTTAAGACACTATTTTTTCGGGCGGTGCATAACGAACTGCATAGTATTCGCATGAGAACCTGTTTGTTGTGTCCACGGAGTCCTGATTCGGTACGCATATTTCCTTGGAAGGTGTGGTTTCCTCAGATTGTTCTGGCAAGCATGATTACTGTGACAGTATCGCTAGCAAGTATGACAGTGTTTAAATCGTTATTGCATCATGCAGCTGTATCTCCTCAGGCGTTGCTGGTAGTATTTATTGCGCTATTTGCATTAGTCGTACTTTTATCTTTATGGAATTGCTTGTTCGTGCTGATAACCTTATGGTTTCAAAAGGATTTTATAACGGCTTCTTCGGTTGCAGTGGAATTATTATTTCGGAAATGGAAGCGTATTGGAAGCGCGTTAGTAGTTAGTACTGTAATTTTTTTAGGTTCGATTGCTATCGGAAGCATTATTGCATTTCAGGTCCAGCAGTTTTTGATAAATGGATTACCTTTCGTATTTAGTGACATACTAGTTGCTTGGCGCCCGTTTGTAACTGCCATAGTGGGTTTATTATTTTTCGGTTGGCTCATTCTCAATAATGTGTGGTTCAATGTAGTGATTATTGTTTTATTTGACGATATCATGAAGGCCAAATCAAGCAGAGAGGACTCTGTTTCACATTTTAAGAAGCCTGTGAGTGATGGACAATCAGGGTAAAATGTAATAAAATAAAACAGATTTTAAGTAGTGACTCTGTAAAAATACAGCATATGCGGACGATTAGCTCAGTGGTAGAGCATTCCCTTGACGTGGGAAGGGTCAGAGGTTCGAATCCTCTATCGTCCACCATGAGTCAATCAATCGCCTCGTCCCAAGCAATTCGGAGAACTTAAAAATTTATTAAATCAAGAATCAAGAAGTGCGAATCACCAGCTGATTCATAGCTCTTCATTCTTGATAGGAACACTCACATGTTAACTATCAAAGACGTTCAGGCCTTGCTCGGGCATGAACCCAAAAATTTAGATTTATATATTTCAGCGTTTACTCATCGATCGTATTTAAATGAGCATCGCGGTTTTGCATTGCCCCATAATGAACGTTTAGAATTCTTGGGTGATGCTGTATTAGAGTTGGTATCAACAGAATATTTATACAAGCATTATGATCATCCGGAAGGAGAACTTACTAACTTTCGTAGCGCATTGGTTAATTATAAAAAGCTTTCCGAAATTGCTCGCACTATTGGCTTGGAGCCGTACTTAATGATGTCTCGAGGAGAAGCAAAAGATACAGGTCGTGCCCGCCAGGTTATTTTAGCTAATACTATAGAAGCCGTAATTGGGGCGATTTACTTGGATTTAGGATATGAAGTGGCTCAAGAGTTTATTACAAAGCATATTTTAGTAGAATTGCCTGCTATTATCAGTAGCGAAAAATATTTGGATCCAAAAAGTCAGTTGCAAGAAATTGTACAAGAGAAATATGGAGTTACACCTACTTATGGTGTGATTTCAGAAAGCGGTCCTGATCATGAAAAAGTATTCGTGGTAGCTAGTTTCATGGGAGGCAAAGAGATTGGTCGGGGACAAGGACCATCAAAACAAGAAGGTGAGATCTCTGCCGCAGAAAATGCATTAAAAAATATGGATAATTAATTTATAAAAATAATGAATGCAAAAAAGTTAAATATTGTCTTAGGAATTATCATAGCCGTTTTAGTAGTTATGGTAATCCATGGGGTGGTAACTGGTAATATTGTTTTAAAGAATAACAAACAAGCAGTTACTGGTCGGCAGTCTCAAGAACAGATAACAGCAGAACAAAAACCTGCAAATTGGAGCAAATATAACCATGCTAAATTTGGCTATTCAATAGAATATCCTTCAGATATTACAGTGCACAAAGAATTGGATGATGAATTTGGTAATCGGGTTGTTTATTTTAATAAAGGAGATAAACCAGCCTTTCATATTCAACTGGAAAAGAATGATCAATCAGAAATCGGTGTTAAATATGGATTACTTGGTTCTGTAGTTGTAACTAGTGATGTGAAAGTAGCAAATCTACCAGCTTATAAAGCGGTCTCTTACAGTGGGTATGGTGACGCTGGGGTGCAAGGAGTTCCTTTTGTAGACTATGGTGTGAAAAAGAAAGGCGATGTATACCATATTGTATTCGATGGGGACGATAATATGTCTGAACAAGAGTTAAAAATTCTTTCTACATTCCAGTTTACTAAATAGTTTTGTGAATTTGGGGATAAGTATTGTTGACCGAAGTTATCATACTTGATAATTTTAATTCAGAGATTGATCTCCGAGTAACCAAACAAACACAAAAGCACAAAGACTCTTCGCCAGAAGAGTCTTTGTGCGTCTGCAGTAAGATTTTTGTTATGATGTAATAAATTAAATATCGCATATGGCAAACACAAAGCTTTTGAAAATTTTGAGGAATCAAAATACTATAATTAAAACTACGTTGTCTCGTGAGGGGTGGGCATTGTTGGCTGGTAATAGTCGCCAGAAGGTGTTAAGAAATCAATTGGTTGTGAAGGAATTTCAGGCATTTTGGTAAGTAGATTGAAAAAAGAGATCGAGATTAAGGCAAAAATGAACCGCTTTGGAGAATCACGAGATAAAGTTTCAGATATCTTCGGTCATCGGGTAGTAGTTAGTAGTATGGACGAGTTAGAAATGGCTGTTAAAATATTTAAAAAACTTGGTGATACTCCTTCTAAGGCAGAAATGTTGTTAAGAAATGGAGCATTGCATTTCCCTTGGTTGCGAGATTACAGAAAAAAGAAGCATGCTGGTAAATCTAAGCTAACTACTTCAGACTACAATGAAGCTGTTCATATGAATAGAAAAATTGATGGCAATATCTGTGAGATTCAAATAATCACTCAAGCGTTGTTTAACCGAGCTTTTATTAGTCGTGCAGGTGCGGTGTCTCATGCTCAGTTTGCAAAGCGCAGATCCAAAGCTTTTCTTAAATAACCGTCAGTGTTTAGTAGGGTGGCGTGGTATAATAAATTAAGTTATGTACTTAAAACGACTCGAAATTCAGGGCTTTAAGTCCTTTGCAAAAAAGACAACTTTAGAATTTGGCCAAGGAATTACGGCAATTGTAGGACCAAACGGAAGTGGTAAGTCTAATACCGCGGATTGTTTACGTTGGGTTCTGGGGGAACAGAGTGCTAAATTGATGCGCGGCAAAAAAAGCGAAGACGTGATCTTTGCAGGAAGTGACAAGCGGGGCCGTAGTGGTTTTGCCGAAGTTGTCGCAACTTTTGATAACCGCGACCATAAAATTCCTCTGGATAGCAGTGAAGTTGCCATTGGTCGACGCATTACCAGAAGCGGTGAAAGTGAATATCTGATTAACGGCGCCAAGGTTCGCCTGCTTGATATTATTGATTTGGTTTTAAAGAGCAATATCGGAACGTCTCGCTATACGGTTATTGGACAGGGAACCATCGACCAAATGATTCTGGCCGGCCCTCCAGAAATCAAAAATCTGATCGATGAAGCCTCTGGTGTAAAGACATATTATTTGAAGCGCGACCGCACTTTGCGACGCTTGGAACAGACTGCACAGAATTTAATGCGTGCGGAAGATTTGTTGCGCGAATTAGAACCCCGCGTAAAATCTTTGCGCCGTCAGGCAAAGCGCATGGAAGCACGTGCAGAAATTGAAAATGAATTGAAAACGTACCTTAAGCAGTATTTAGGAAGCCAGTGGTGGAACCATAAAGCTTTATTAGACGATTTATCAGGCAAGCTTGCTGATATTGCTACGCAGCGTCGTCAGATCGAGCAGCAGATGGCAGGGCATCTTGCAAAAATTGAAGCTCATGAAAAAGATAATGAAGCCGCATTATCCGAATACAAGCAATTGCAGGATAGTATCAGTGCCATTCAAGCAGATAAGAATGCCTTGTTAGAACAAGTCAGTTTAGTACGCGGCAAAATGAATAGTATGCAAGGCGCAGGCGGTGACAGTGAGTCGCTTCAAATCGAAAATCATAAACTTGAGCAAAAAATAGCCGAATTGCAAGAGCAGATCCGTACAGCCGAAACAGAATTTTCAGAAAGCAGTAATAGAATAGAGCAGCAAAACCAGGTGCTTGTCGATATGAATTCACAAATCGGCAAACTGCAGGAAGCTCTGGCTAATCCTGTCACAGCCGATTGGGCTGTGGTGTCTAAAGAAGTAGAAAATTTTGATAACAGCTTGAGTAGCTTTCAGAATATTTTAGAAAACAGCCAAGAATTGTCGCCGGTTTTGAATGCTGCCACAGAATTGCAGAGTTCATGGCAAAAGTTCCGTTCCAGTACTCACGAAGCGATTGTCAATCCGGGGAAACAGCTTGCAGAAATGCAAGCCAAGCTTCACGAATTGAGCAGTAAGAAAGAACAATTGCAGCAAGAATTGAATAATTTGAATTTAGCGAATTCTAAGTCGCAGCTAAGTCGTAATTTTTTGGCTAGCCAGTTGGCAGATTTGCAAAATCAAAAACTGCAAATCGATTTAGAGCTCAAAAAAGCAACCTCTTCTTCCAGTGAAAGTTTTGCAGCGGAGTTAATGGAGCAAGAGAAAAGCATTCAGGTAAAGATTAATGATAAAACTGCGGAGCAGCAAAAATTAGAGCAGCAGTTGCAAGGCCTATATGCCAAAGAAAACGAATGGAAATCTGCAATTTCTGAAGAGGATAAACAATTTCGTGGTCAGCAAGACAGGCTGAGTGCTATTCGCGACGAAGAAAGTAAATACCAAATCGAAAAAGCTCGTATTGATACGCAGAATGAAGCACTTATTTCAGAGATTATTACCCAGCTAGGGCAAGATTTGTTTCAGGTAATACAGCAGGAAAAGATTATGGTGAACGATAATACGCTTCCCGATAAAATTAATCGCCTGCGCAAGCAGATCGAGTCTATTGGCGGGGTCGACGAATTAACTATTCAGGAATATCACGAGACAGAAGGCCGATACACTAATTTAGAAGCGCAAGTGATCGATTTAAATAAGAGCATGAGCGATTTGCGTAAAGTCATGGACGAATTGGACGAGCATATAAAAGTGAAGTTCAATCAGGCCTTCCATAAAGTGAACGAACAATTTGAGCAGTATTTTAGAATTTTATTCAATGGCGGGCGAGCGCACTTGGCTCTTGTGAAATCTGGGGATGGTAAAACTGAAGCTGAGGTGGAATTAGAAAAAGAAGCCAAAGAAGACGAAGCACACGACACTGTAAGGCCAGAAGAAAAGATTATTGCCAAATACGAGAAAGACACTTTAGCAGTAGCAGGGGTAGATATTAAGGCAACACCGCCGGGTAAAAAGCTTTCTTCTATTCAATCATTATCTGGCGGTGAGCGTTCGCTTACCTCTATAGCGCTACTGTGCAGTCTGCTTACTTGTTTTCCATCGCCTTTTGTGGTTCTCGACGAAGTAGACGCAGCTCTCGATGAAGCCAACACCATTCGCTTTGGGCAGATTCTGGGAAGACTATCCGATATTACGCAATTCATCACTATTACACATAATCGGGAAACTATGTCACAGGCAAGCATTTTATATGGTGTGACTATGGGAGACGACGGTGTTTCGCAGTTGCTGTCTATAAAAATGGATCAGGCCAAAGCATATGCCAAATAAAAACCTCGGGAAAGCCGAGATTTTTATTTGAGAAAATGTTTGCCTGTTAGTAATAGGCCAAGCGTGGCTTCAAGTTTACCAGCTTTATGGAACGTTTCAACTTGCTTTAGGGTATAGAACCCAGATTCGATCCATTCGGTTTCATCGCCATTGCGGTGCTCTACAAATTCTGGAGTGTTGCATTCATAGAGATAATGTACATTTTCTGAATAGGCATCTTTATAAAATGTCTTAAGTAATTTATAGTTTTTTTCTTTATATCCAGTTTCTTCAAATAAT
>CAYVGX010000013.1:0-9619 GCA_964451015.1 uncultured Candidatus Saccharibacteria bacterium
ATATCAATGCTACGACAGGTAATCTGGAACCTATTATTCATAGAGATATTAAACCTGCAAATATTCAAGTTCTAATAAGTGGTTATTCTTGCTTATTAGATTTTGGCGTTGCACGTTTTGGTAACTATGGAGCAAAAACATCCGCGAAGGGTGCCACAAAAGTAGGTTCGGGTTCATTCGCAGCTCCTGAACAAAATGCAAAAAAACCAACAGTCCGTTCCGATATTTATTCGATAACCGCAACTTTATATTGTTTATTGGCTGGCGAGCAAGACTTTCCCGAATTGAGAACCGATCAAATTGATGCAATTGAGCAATTAAATGTGATTTCCAATTCTAGATTGAATGCATTGCTCCAATTGATATTAAAGAAAGGAACTCATGAAAACGAAAGTGATAGATTTCAAAATGCTCAGGAATTTTGTGAAGAATTAGCAAAGCTATATTCTAAATTACAGACTCTTCCTGCTCATTTGAAATCATTAATGCCCGCACCTCCAGTAATTATTCAACCGCAACCTACTCCTCCGGTCGTTAACGCACAAACAAATTCAACGTTAGTGCCTAATACACCGGTGCAGAATTCTATATCGCAGCCGATACTTCCAAATCAACAAACGATACAACAACCGCCTACTGTTACACCTGTAGCTCGTCCCACTTATGTTATTCATTGGGACGATCAGAAAGTTAAAAAAACTGATACGATCTATAGCAAAATTTGTATTGGTCAAATCAAAAAAGTTTTAGGTAATGGGAATGTGGTTGCCGCCGATGGCAGTAAAGTAGTTATTATTGAGATTTTAGACGATAGTGGTCTTATCCCAGTCGTCACTTCCAATATAACAACTAACAAAGCCGGGCGGTTTCAGTTTGATGTGCAAGATACTACTATTCCAATTAAAAGTAGTATGCGAACTATTCATTTTGAAGTTCAGGATTCTACTGGAAATGTTTTGCGAACTGATAAAATCACAATTCGTAAACCGTGGACTCTAGAAGGTATAAAAGCAAAATCGAAAATGCTTGGTAAGTCTATCGCTAATTTAATTGCTGCGACACGCGTGATTATAGCGGTTGGTTTATTAATTTCAATCTTGATCGGTATTGCCCAGCAGCAAAACTGGTTAATTTTATTTCCTTTGGCTGTAATTCCGTTATTATTCGGATTTAAGCCAGGCTTTGGTTTATACGTGCGAATCATAATTTCTTTGCTTTTTGGTGGAATTGCGTTCGCAGTATGTTTGAAAGACATCCAGCATTTGCTGAGATAGTTAGGAGGCAATTAAAACTTATGACAAGTAAGAATAATCAGGGTGGTAATAATTCTTCCGTTAACGGACCTCCATTTTACATGGTGGAACCAGCAGGAGACATAAATGGTAAAAAATTTATTGATCCTCAACCAGACGGCACTTTTCACATCACTGTGCAAGTCGCTTTGTTTAATCGAAACGATAATAACACATATGATGTAGTGAGATTTGTAAATGGAAAATTGCTACCGGGAACCATAAAAATTGATAAGCGAACTCAGGATTACACATTTGAAAATGTGAAGCCCGACAAGAATGGCGTTGAGCTGGTAATTTGTTGGGTGAAATATAGAGATCCTGATAAGGGGACACCGCCTTTGGCTATAGGTAAAGATAAGTTTAAGCCAATTGTCAAGCCAGTGTCTATTCAAAAAAGCACAATTAATGTGAAAGTCGGACCAGTGGGACCCGATGGCTATCATACTGTAGTTATTTCATTATTTAGAGACGGAAATCCCGTAACTGGGGTCGTCGAAATAACTGCAGGGCAGGAATTCATGATTGCAACTGAGCAATGTCCTGGCTACAAAAGCGTGGATGTTTCAAATGCAAACGGGGTATCTGTTCGGATTAAGGCAATGACACGCAATGAAGGCTTTAGCTTTACAAACTCTGAGAGTATGGAAAGTGTTAGAAGAGTGCTTCTTAAGAGGTGATAAAATGAAAAATCTGCTACGGATAATAAAAAAAGGATTATTTGAAGCCAGTATGGATGCCACAATATTCAGTCTGGTTGGTCTTTCAAAGAATGCAATAGTTCCATTAGTTAAAATTTTTTTAGGTAAAGCTGGTGGGGCTATTACAGAAGAAGCGGTAGATCAAATAATTTCGCTATTACCTATGTCTGAAAAAGATGAGCAAATGCTTGATGATGCGTTTATCTATATTGAGACAGATCTTGGAGACCCAAACGTGCGAAGCGCGTGGAGTGACTTGATGTTAGTAATCGAAGGATTAGTAACAGATCACAATGAAGCTGAGAAGCTTAAAGAATATTGGCGAAAGTTGTCGGTGAAAGAGACAGTTCAAAAAACTGCTCTGAAACTTGTTACTGATGTCAATATGCCGCCAGATGAATTTACAAAATACATCAATGCTCTCAGTATTCAAAGAAAAGTGCTGGAGCCAAAGTATAAATCATTTCTAGATTACGTAAAAGAAGAAGGAAAAGATTTTTTGGTTAAAGCTCAGGAATATAATAGTAATGTCGCGGTAGAAATTGATGCTGCTACCAATAACCTTGAGGCTCGCAATAATGCTGACGAAGCTAAAATTGCGAAATTGAAGAAATGGTTCTAAAGGAGAAAATGATATGTTGGTGATTAGTCTGTGGGAAGTATTGTTAATGATTGCGTTGTTGATGCAATTACCGGCGATTTTGAGATTTATAGGACAATCTGCTAGATTTACTCGGAATCAAATGACTTTGTTTCTTATCTATGCAAAAACTAGTTTTCTTGTTTGGTTTGGCGTTATGGTAATCCTGCAAGTAATGTTATTTACTGCTTGTGGGTATGGTAACTTTTGGTGGAGTGGTATTCTTTTCTTGGTTACTGCTGTGTGGATATATATCTTGCACGCGGTAATGGGAAAAATTGCTAACATGCTGAGTAGTTTAAACACTATCATGTCGCAAGCGGTGCAAAATACAGATATTTTAAATGTCGGGAAGCCGTATTTAACTAAATTGTCAATTTTAGTTTCGCTTCTTTCCGGTGTATTTGTGTTTTGCTTTCCGAATTCTTTTTACGGCTGGTGGGGAATGTTTATTATTATTTTCGCAATGTTCGGTATGGCGTGGGGGTTGGTATTTCATTCGGAAAATCCAATCGCGCCGTATGTTCTTATGGGAATAATGGTAATCATTCTGTTGTCTAAGGTCGCATGGGTCTTAGCTCCCAATGAAATGGAAAAGGCTATGATCTGGCGATATAAACAGCAGCAAACCATAGGGATGGAAAACTTAAATGAAAATCAACGGTTACGCAAAGATGGTCAAATTAGGACCGTGGCTGCAAAATGCTGGCAAATTGACACCTATCCTAATGGTGATCCAATTAAAAATGAAGACGGTATTATCGTGCCAAAACCTTCTAAAATCATAATACATCATAAAGTCCAGCAGGATGGAAAAGATGTATATGTTGATGAAGAAATGTCTAGTATCCCGGCATATACATATGTGAAAGTTCTTGATAAGAGAGTTATCACTTTAGATGCTGGGGAACAGTTAATTCAAGTGTTTGTTCAAAATTCCGACGGCACGTGGATTATGGGAGATGATAAACGCACTTGCTGGATAGCCGCCTCGTTAATGGCGTTCTTACCAGTAAAAAGCGACATCGCTGACATTGCAAAACCAACAATTATTCCTGAAATATGGACAAACGCTGAAACAATAAAGGTGGTTTTAGCTGCTAACGAGATGGCGGGCACAACGGTAAACGTTATTGCCGGTCAGACTATTAGGGTTAGAGCTACTGGACTTGTGAACGCAGTGTCAGAAAATAATAAAGATGATCCGTCTTATAAATGGATAGGACCAGATGGCTGGGGCGTAGAAAACGCTTTCAGTGAAAACAAATCTGGTCCGCTTTCGAACGGCGAGTCTTTTATGGCTTTGTCGACACGAATTAGCAAAGGTCCACCTTCTATCTCAGATGGAAAGTGGACCAAAGTTGGAACAGAAAAAGTATGGGAAGCTAAAGAAAGCGGCACTCTATACTTTACTGTTAATGATAAACTTTCAGTTTCTAAATCAAACAGAGTAACAACTAACTGGTTTGGAGATAATCAAGGGGGATTTCAATTGGAGGTGCAGGTAAAATGAATTTACTATTTATTTTTAGGGCACCGCCTTAGAAGAGATGTTTGTTTTTACAACATCTCTTTTTTATTTGTCTGAATTTGCACTTTTGTCTTTCCATGGTATAATTATTTTGAATTTATACAAGTGAAACACAAACAAAAATAATCAATAAACCAAAACAAAAATATGAGTAATCCAGACAATCTGGCTTTGATCGTGCAGATGATTGAAGCGGCAGAGAAAAATATCCAATCCGCAAAGCATCTTCTTCGTGAGATGGTTGGGGGTAATATTCCCAAATCTTCTACTAACTTTGCAGCTAAAGCTAGTGGTCTTACTGTTGGCGATGGCGGGAAAGTGATCGAAGGCGTTTTCGATGGTCAAAACATGATCGGCCCAGACAACAAGCAATATCCAGTACCGGCGAACTATTCTTCTAAATCTAAACTTGTTGAAGGTGATGTGTTAAAACTGACAATTGCGGATGATGGCTCCTTTATTTATAAGCAAATTGGTCCTGTAGAACGACGCAAGATTATCGGCGTGTTGATGCAAGATGAGGCCGGGGATTATAAAGTCATTGCCGAAGGTAAAACCTATCGCGTATTGTTGGCATCTTTAACTTATTTTAAAGCAGAAAGTGGCGATGAGGTGACTATTGTGGTTCCTAAAGACGGCGAAAGTCAATGGGCTGCAGTAGAAAACGTGATTAAGCATTTGGGCGGCGGGGCAGATGCCGAATATGGCGCAACTCATCATGTGGAGGATCAAGATATAGAAGCAGAGCCTTTGCAGTCTTTAGCCGAACAATCCGAAACAGAAGAATTTTAATATATGAAATCTAATACACAACCCGTGACTTTTTATTCGCAAATCAGTGAATTACTGGTAAGAAGGCCGGTTATTTTGCAGTTTTTAAAATTTGGCACCATTGGGGCCATTAACACAGCTGTAGATTTTTTGGTGCTTAATTATCTGAGCAAAGCTCTTGGTATTTCTATTGGTATCGACTTAGGTTTGATTAATATCGTCGGTGTGGCAGTTGCTACAATCCAAAGCTATTTTTGGAACCGTGGCTGGGCATTTGCCACTGCTGCTGTAACGCCGCTCCGCAATTTTGTACGCTTGTTTTTGGTAGGAAGCTTGGGACTAGGAACTTTTATTTTAGTCATGCTCGGTTCTGCATACGGCTTAAGCGCCAATTATTATTTGGTATTTTTGATCGGCTTTTTACTAATTGAAATTATGCTATGGTATGCGTTTGGTCTATCTTTCCATGCGAGTAATAATGAAAAAAACGTTGGACAACAGTTCGTGGAATTTCTTATCGTGAGCTTGATTGGGGTAGCAATCAACAGTATTGTGGTCGTGATCGTGGCAAACTGGTTAGCGCAGCCGTTATCCGCTTTTCTCAATATCGATGTAATCCGCAATATTGCTAAATTTGCAGCTATTTGTGTGGCAATGGTGTGGAACTTTATTGGTTATAAGTTGTTTGTTTTCAAGAAATAATTATATATTTTAAACTAGCAAACCGCCTTTTTATAGCTATAAAAAGGCGGTTTTAGTATGGTATAATTAAGTATAGTGAATAGCAGTATTGCTTTGTCATTTATTTATTTTTTCTTGCATGGCTGTCTTTTATCAAACGTATAGACCTCTTACTTTTTCTGAAGTAATCGGCCAGGACCCAATTGTGACGACTTTGAAAAATGCCGTACAGCATGGCCGGGTTGGTCATGCCTATTTGTTTACAGGTAGCCGGGGAGTAGGAAAAACTACCTTAGCCCGCATCTTAGCCAAAGCAGTCAATTGCGAACAGTTGGAAAATGGAGATCCCTGTGGGTCGTGCGTCATGTGCCAAGCTATTGCGCAAGGAAATTTTTTAGATACTATCGAAATCGACGCAGCTTCGCATACTGGCGTGGATAATATTCGCGAATTGATCGAACGGGTTCAGTTTCAGCCTTCGGTAGGTAAGAAAAAGGTGTTTATTATCGATGAAGTACATATGCTTTCGAAAGCTGCTTTTAATGCACTTTTGAAAACATTGGAAGAGCCTCCTGCTCACGCGCTATTTATTTTAGCTACCACTGATATCGAAAAACTTCCTGAAACCATTGTATCTCGCACACAGCGCTTTGATTTCAAAAAAATTACTGATCAATATATTTTGGAATCATTAAAGCAGATTGCAAAGAAAGAAAAGCTGTCACTGCCAGATGGTGCTTTGGAGGTGATTGTAGAAAACAGTCAAGGCGGGCTCAGGGACGCGCAATCGCAGCTATCCCTTATCTCAGTACTAGACAAGGCTGCAAGTTTGGATGATGTGCATGCACTGCTTGGTACGACTTCAGAAAAGCAAGTCACTGAGTTGCTCGGTATGATCGCGCAGGGCAATAGTACTGCTATGCCTGCATTTTTTCGCAAGCAAACCGAACTTAATTTTGATGCCAGCGCATTTACTCGCAAAACATTAATGGTGCTTCAGGCGATGCTGGAATATGCTTTGGGCAGCACGGATGTGAATGTACCTCATGAATTACAGGATCAATATAATACCAATGAAATATTATACGTTATTCGATTGTATTTAAGAGCATATAAAGAAGTTGACCGCGCACTCAGTCCGGAATTACCGCTTTTATTGGCTAGTGTAGAAGCTGCTTTATATATAGCTAATAATAAGGGTAAATCTCAGGCTTTACATGCTGTGAAGCAAGAGACTACCGTAGCTGTAGAACAGTCATCTGTATCGGAAGCGAAGGAAGTGACCCAAAAAACAGAAGTGCAAGAAACAGAAACTGTGCCTACTCCGGTCGGAAATAGTGATGTGATGTTATCTTTAGAGCAAGTGACTGAATGGTGGCCCGGATTGGTAGAACATGTGCGCGCTGTGAATAATCCACTCGCTATGCTACTTAAAAATTCTCCGCTGCATGAAGTAAGACACAATCAGATATCTATCGCAGTGAAATATTTATTCCATAAAGAGCATATCGAAAGCGCGAAAAACCGGGCTATGATCACCGAGTATTTTACTGGAAAAGCCAATGGTCAGGTGGAGTTCCGGGTCGTCATCAAAAAAGATATAGTAGGCGAAACAATTGCAGATACAGCCACGGCAGTCAGTGATGCATTAAAAATTTTTGGCGGGGAACTAGTAGAATAACCATTATAAAATCAAAATACTTAAAATAAAAAAATGGAACAACCAAAAGAAAATATCAAACCATTTGAAAATAAAAAGTACGCCTATCTTATTATCGGACTTGCGATAGTCGTGCTTTTAGTGGTTACCGTATGGCAACCCGGACAGTGGAGCTTCCGCGATTCTACTGACTACGCTGCGCGTAATGACGCTGCGCAAAAAGAATTGGAACAGTATCAAGCGCTTTTAGCTTCAATTCAGCCTAACTATGCAGCTAGCCAGCAATTATTGAAGAAAATCGCCAGCGAAGAACTTGTACGCGCTGAAGTAGAAAATGCTCTGGACGTTGATCAAAAAATTGTGATCCCAGAAATTAGTACTAGCCAGATCAAAGTGACAAACAGAAAAGATAATGACGCCATGGTGAATTATCTTAACTCTGTCACATCTATGGTGAAAAATTATAATCAGGCTAGTGCTGCCGGAAAAGATCAATTGTTCGTGGAAAATGCAAATGATATCGAGCTTTCTAAAGCCGGGCAATCCACCCAGCAATTAGTTGATAATTTTTTGAAGATGGAAGTGCCGAAAGATGCTGTGGAGTTCCATAAGGCAGCAGTTGTGGCATATCAGCAGTATGAACAGGTATTTGATACAGCAAAACAGTATGCTGCGCAGCAAAACACTAACCCTTGGCCCAGTGTATATAACAAATATGCTGTCATAGATAACCGTTTAGCAGCGGGCAACACTGAATTAAATAAAATTTCCAGCACCTACGCTCTCGATAGTCATACTAAAGAGATTGCGCAAGGATTCATTAAAACTGCGCAAGCGCAATTTGCAGTTACTGTGGTAGGTGATGTGCAGCGTGCTATTACCGAAGGAATTAAAGCAGGACTGGCTAAAGCTTTTGCTAATTTTGCCATTAAAATGCTCGATAAGTTGGTAGGGCAGATTGAAAAGAATTTCGCGATTGCCAGTCAGTTGTATTACTCGAACGATTTAGGCCGCTATTATTCGGTAGAATACATGAAAAAATTCGTGGCTGATCCTATGGATCAGGATATAATTCAAAAGTTTTTGCCCGAATATTTTTGCATTTCACCTGATAAAAGCAAGTTGAAGGAAGTGTTTGTAGCCAAAGCCCGAGAAAATGTGGGCAGTGATTTGGTGATTAATCCATCTGACCCAGACTTTTTGCAAAAACTCGCTAGGCTGGGCACTGATGAAAAGAATTATCCTGTATGGTGGGAAGGATATTACGAAACATTAGCTGCGAAAACCAAAGCAGAAGCTGATGCTGCAGCAACCAAAGAAGTAATTAGTCCGGGTTTCAAATCGGGGCGCGATTTAATCAGTGGTCAGGTTAATAAAACCGTTGCGTCTATTTTTAATGTACAAGAAGCTGCCATTGCCGGCACTATTAACTTAGGAACTAATAATACGGAAAATGCTATCGGTGCACTTGTTGCCGGGGTAGTTGAATCAATGGTAAATAAGTTTATTTTCACTCCCATTACTGGTGGTGCTTCGGGAAGCGGAGGAATAAGCGTTATTGAAGAAAAAGACGTATGTTTGCAAGTTCCTCAAGTGAAGCCAATCATTCCTGTCGCCTCGACAGAATACACCGATCAAAACGGACAGACAACAACTGCTCCCTATACTACACCACCATTCAACCCACGTAATTGATTAGTTATTGAAAACGAAATCTTTCCCCGATTGTTTTTAATAAGTAATCTAAATATTTATGTCCGAATTACCTAATGAACAATTACATACACACACCTCATCTTCAGATCCATCACCAGCTATTGCCTACCCAAAGCTAGGAATCATTATTTTGGCTTTGCTGGCTGGGATAGTAGGTGGCTTATTTGGTTCTTTGCAGTTGGCGCAAAAGCCCTTTTTTCAAAAAATGTTTCGCTATCACGGGCCAGGCATGATGCAGCAGAATATAGTGCTAGATGAGCAATCTGCTAGTACCGAAGTGGTGAAGAAGGCTGGGCCTGCAGTGGTATCTGTGGTCATATCTAAAGAAATCAAGCAGAACCGCATGAACATGTTTGATCCTTTCGGTTTTTTTGGTAACCCTGGCAATAATGCTGATACATCCAGCGGTCTGAAAGAAGTGGGTGCTGGCACTGGATTTTTTGTGAGCAGTGATGGAATGATTGTAACTAATAAGCATGTAGTATCCGATAATACTGCAACGTATTCTGTAGTCACAAATGATGGTAAATCGTATGATGCTACTGTGTTGTCCAGAGATCCGGTAAATGATATTGCTATAATTAAGATAGATATCAGCAATGCTCCTTATTTGGAGTTTGCAGATTC
>CAYVGX010000013.1:9629-10676 GCA_964451015.1 uncultured Candidatus Saccharibacteria bacterium
TTTGTTTCGGGAATCGGGCGCAGTATTACAGCAGGCGGCGCGGGTGAATTAGAGCAGTTAGACGGCGTGATCCAAACAGATGCCGCAATTAATGCAGGTAATTCTGGGGGGCCTCTACTTAATCTAGCAGGGCAGGTTATAGGGATTAATACTGCGGTAGACCGCCAGGGCCAGTCGATCGGATTTGCCATTCCTGGCAATGACGTCAAAGTGGCTTTGGAAAGTTACAAGGATAATGGCAAAATTGTGCGGCCCTATTTGGGAGTTCGTTATATGATGATTACAGAAGCTGTGGCAAAATCTGAAAAGTTGCCAAAGAATTCTGGGGCATTGATCATTCGGGGAAATGCGGTTACCGATTTTGCTGTTTTGCCAGGCAGTCCTGCAGATAAAGCGGGTCTTGCAGAAAACGACATTATTTTAGCTGTGAATAATGAATCTCTCACAGAGGAACGTTCTTTAGCCCGGGTTTTGAAAAATTATAAACCTAACGATACTTTAACTTTAAAAGTATTTAGTAAAGGACAAGAAAAAAACGTATCAGTAACCTTAGGAGAAACTGACTAGTGAAAATAGCTGCCATTGATTATGGGACAAAACGAATAGGTGTTGCGTTGTCCGACGAGACACAGACGCTAGCGAAAGAGTATGGGATTTTTTCTCCCAAAGAATTTTGGCAAGTCTTCCCACGTTTATTAGAAGCAGAAGAAGTTGCGACCGTTATTGTCGGGCTGCCTCTTAATATGTCTGGCCAGGAAACAGAAAAAACAGTAGAAGCAAAAGAGTTTGCCCGGCAGATCGAGGAACGACAAGGAGTTAGTGTTGAACTGGTGGATGAGCGGCTTTCCAGTCAAATGGCCCAGACTATTTCCGGAAGCACTACTCACATAGACAGTTTGGCAGCTCAATTATTTTTACAAAATTATTTAGATAAAAACAAAAACTAAACATGTCTCAATTCAGACAAAATCCAATTAATAAGCAGTGGGTACTGATTGCGCCAAGTCGTAATAAAAGGCCCGAGGATTTTCGCACGTACAGTGTTGG
>CAYVGX010000014.1:0-2533 GCA_964451015.1 uncultured Candidatus Saccharibacteria bacterium
ACTATCGTACACAGCGTCCGGAAAAAGATGGTTTGTTTGATGAAAAGATTTTTGGTCCGATCCGTGACTGGGAATGTTACTGTGGTAAGTACAAGCGTATTCGTTACAAAAATATTATTTGTGATAAGTGCGGTGTTGAAGTTACTAAGTCTTCTGTGCGCCGCGAACGCATTGGTCATATTACTTTGGCTGTACCGGTTGCGCACATCTGGTTCCTTCGTTCAGTGCCAAGCCGTCTAGGTTTAGTGCTTGACCTGGGTTTGCAAGAATTGGAACGCTTGGTGTATTTCGCTGCTTATATTATTACTGGCGTTGATGAAGAAGCGCGACTAAATACTTTAGAACAAATCGAAAACGAATTTAAGACCAAAAAGAAAGCGATCGAGAGCCGCTACGAAACCTTGCTTGCTAATACGCGCACTAAATTGGAGCAAGAACTTAAAGGGGATGCAGACAGTAAAGGGGCAAAGATCGATACTGAACTTACTGCTATCAAAGATATGTGGTCTAAGGAAGTATTGGCTTTGGAATCTATCCGCGATCAGGCGCGCAGTGAACTGAAGAGTATCAAGAAAATGCAGATCTTATCCGAACTTTCTTACCGCGATTTATCTTTGAAATATGGACAAGTCTTCACTGCAGGTATTGGTGCGGAAGCTTTGCAAAGTTTATTAGAAGACATTAACTTAGAAGAGCTAGCGCAAGAATTAGAAGTTGATCTTCGCGAAGCAGAAGGTCAAAATGCCAAGAAACTGACTCGTCGTTTGAAGCTAATCAAATCTTTGATCCGTTCTGGTGTCCGTCCAGAATGGATGCTCATTCAACACTTACCAGTTATTCCACCGGATCTTCGTCCGATGGTGCAATTAGATGGTGGACGTTTCGCCACGTCTGACCTTAACGACTTGTATCGCCGTGTTATCAACCGTAACAATCGTTTGAAGAAACTTTTGGAAATCAAATCCCCAGAAGTTATTACCCGTAACGAAAAGCGCATGCTGCAGGAAGCTGTTGATGCGTTGATCGACAACAGTGTTCGCCATGGTAAAGAAGTCACTGCGTCTACTGGTCAAAAGCGCAAGCTGCGCTCGCTCGCAGACATGCTTAAAGGTAAGCAGGGACGTTTTCGTCAGAACTTGCTTGGTAAGCGTGTAGACTATAGTGGTCGTTCTGTTATCGTGGTGGGTCCTAATCTCAAGCTGCATCAATGTGGTTTGCCAAAGCGTATGGCTTTGGAATTGTTTAAGCCATTCGTTATTTCAAAACTTATTTCCCGTGAGTACGCGCACAACGTGCGCAGCGCGAATCGGTTAATCGAACAAGGCCGCACTGAAGTATGGGATATTTTGGAAGAAGTGTCCAAAGATCAGTACGTACTTCTTAACCGCGCGCCAACCTTGCACAGACTTGGTTTCCAGGCTTTCCAACCAGTATTGATCGAAGGTAAGGCTATTCAGCTTCACCCAATGGTGTGTGCTGCATTCAACGCCGACTTCGATGGTGACCAGATGGCTGTTCACGTTCCTTTAACAGAAGCTGCTCAAAAAGAAGCGCGCGAAATCATGGTTTCTTCTCACAATTTGTTGAAGCCTGCTTCCGGTGACCCAGTGATGACTCCCGCTCAGGACGTTGTGGTAGGATGTTTCTATATCACTACTATTCGCGACGGTTTGAAGGGCGAAGGTAAGGTGTTCTCTAACCAGCAAGAAGCTGTACTCGCGTACAATAATCGTTTTATTCACATCCAGGCAAAAATTATGGTTCGCATGGATGATGGGGAAATCATTGAAACATCTGTAGGTCGTTTGATCTTCAATAAGATTTTGCCAGCAGATTTCGGTTTCCGTAACGTAGCATTCGATAAGAAACATTTGCAGGCATTAGTCCGCGAATCATATCGTAGAAATGGCTTGGATCAAACTGCGGAACTCATCGACAACATCAAACGCACCGGTTTCACATACATGAAGCAGTCTGGTATTTCCTGGGGTATGGATGACTTAACTGTCCCTGATACCAAATATACTTTGCTTGCCGAAGCCGATAAAGAAGTACAGACCACACAAGAACAATTCTTGGAAGGCTTGCTTACCGAAGAAGAGCGCTATGGACGTGTGGTAGAAATTTGGGCTGATGCTTCTGAAAAGATTGCAAAAGATGTGGTTGGTACTGTTATGCCTCACTCCAGTGTAAACTATTTTGTATCTAGTGGTGCTCGTGGTTCTTTCTCTCAGATTACTCAGATGTCTGGTTTGAAAGGACTTGTGGTAAACCCTGGTGGTCGTACTATCGAACTTCCAGTTCGCGGTTCGTTTAAAGAAGGTATCGACATTCTGGAATACTTCATTTCCACTCACGGTTCTCGTAAAGGTATGAGTGATACCGCTCTGCGTACTGCGGACGCAGGTTACTTAACCCGTCGTTTGGTAGACGTTGCTCAAGACGTCGTTATCAATGCCGAAGACTGCGGTACTAAAGAATACGATTCTATTACCCGCGCAGACAGCGAAAAGATGAACCAATCTTTTGAAAA
>CAYVGX010000014.1:2633-10638 GCA_964451015.1 uncultured Candidatus Saccharibacteria bacterium
AATACGATTCTATTACCCGCGCAGACAGCGAAAAGATGAACCAATCTTTTGAAAAGCGCTTATTCGGACGTGTAGTTGCAAAAGATGTGAAGGACGAACAAGGGAATGTGATTGTGAAGAAGAATGAAGGTATTGATGAACAGCAGGCAGAACAGATTGCTAATATTGCAAGCATTGATGAAGTATACTGCCGTACGGTTGTACAATGTAAATTAGTCCGTGGTGTATGTCGCTTATGTTACGGTTTCGACCTTGGTTTCAACCGCATGGTTAACCTAGGTGCTGCAGTGGGTATTGTAGCTGCACAAGCAATCGGTGAACCTGGTACTCAGCTAACGATGCGTACTTTCCACACTGGTGGATCTGCGTCGGTAAGCGATATTACTCAAGGTCTACCTCGTGTAGAAGAATTATTCGAAGCCCGTGAACCAAAAGGTATGGCTTTTGTAGCCGAAGTTGCAGGAACTGTTTCCATTGCGAAACCTTCCAATAAGGAAGTGGTGGTCAGTATCGAAGGTAAGGATGTGAAGTCTGATATTGTTGCTATTCCTGCTGGTAGCGAAGTTCTTATTAAAGACGGAGCTCATGTGACAGTAGGGGATAGTTTATTCTCTGCTAAAGATGGTACTCTCACTAAAGCACAGGCAACTGGTGTGGTACGGATCTCCGAGGGACAAATTCGCTTGGTACATGAAGGCGAAGAATTGGCTGAATATATTATTCCGTCATCGCTGCGCTTGCTGGTCGCTGATGGAGATTTGGTGTATGCCGGCCAACCACTGACCGAAGGTAATCTGAGTCCGAATAAAATTTTGGAACTGCAAGGCACCGAAGCCGCACAAAAATATATTGTTAAAGAAGTACAAGATATTTACGTGTCCCAAGGTCAGCAAATTCACGATAAGCATATTGAAGTTATTGTTCGTCAGATGTTCAGTAAGATGCGTATCACTGCAACTTCTGAAACCGATTTGGTATTAGGAGACGTAATAGATAAGTCCCGCATGCAAGAAATCAACGAACAGCTGGAAAAAGACGGGCGGGAATTGGTACAAGCAGAGCAATTATTGATGGGTATTACCAAAATCTCTCTTTCTACCGAAAGTTTCCTCGCTGCTGCATCATTCCAAGAAACAACTCGTGTGCTAATTGAAGCCGCTGTTACTGGAAAGACAGATTACCTTAAAGGCCTGAAAGAAAATGTTATTATTGGTAAATTAATTCCTGCGGGTACTGGATTTAATCCAGACGTGGCGGAACAAAGCTTGAAAACCCAAGAATTGCCTATATAATTTTCACGCTATACTGAAAAAGCAATAAAAAAATCCCTTTTTATAGGGATTTTTTTATTGCTGTACCAACTGTTGATAAATAACCTCATTTTTTATTTAAAAAATATTTACAAAATGCCTAATATTTGCTATAATGATAGTAATTAAATCTCGCGTATTGTATTCTATTGATAAACAATACGTAAAGGAAACAAAAAGAAAATGAGAATCAATGTTCGCAATACGATAGCGAAAGGATTGATGGTCAGTGTCTTGGCTGCAACAGGTATTTTCTATGCAGGAAATGCTACCGCTGCTTCCTTGACCAGTATTTCCGACAATATGAGTCGGTTAAAGGCTAGCACTGCTTCCAATCATGATATTCGTTTCGTAACCCCGACTGGTGTGGCGTCTACTACCAATGTAACCCTTACCTTTTCGGCAGACTTTACCCCTGGCTCTGTAGCCTTTGGGGATATCGACTTCCAAGAAGGAAGTTCGAGTAACTGTACTACTGCATCATGGACCGATAAGACTTTGGTAGCTTCTGCGCCATCATCTTCTCAGTTTAGCGCTGCTTTTTCTGGTAATGTATTAACCTTTACCTCTGGCGGTGCCTCCGCAACTATTACCGCAGGTCGTTGTGTCCGTGTCTTAATTGGTACTAATGCAGCTGGTGGCAGTAACCAGATCACTAACGGTGCTGCAGACGATGACGACACGGTTGCGATCGCAGGTACCTTTGGCGACACTGGTACTTTGTCGGTTGATATTATTACCGACGATCAGGTGGTTGTTACTGCAACAGTTGACCCAAGCATTACCTTTTCTATCTCTGATAATACAATTGGTTTTGGTACCTTGAACGCTGCCGATGACCGTTTTGCAACAGGGGACACTTTAGGTAACTCTTCTGTGACCTCTGCCCATACTTTGGCAGCAGGTACAAACGCTACATCTGGCTACGTTATTTATTTGTTAGGTGACACATTAACCTCAGGCAGTAATACTATCACTGCTCCTGCTGGTCCTTCTGCTACAACTGTGGGTTCGGAACAATTTGGCTTGAACCTCTCGGCATCTGGCGGTAGTGGTACTGTGGATTCACAGTATGGTACTGCTTCTCAATACGGGTTTGGCTCTACTTCTAGTGTGCAGGACAATATCGCTTCCGCAACAGGCGCGTCTGCTACGACTACGTATACAGCAACCTATATTGCTAACATTGGATCCAGTACTGAAGCTGGTAATTATAGTACCACATTAACCTATACCGCAACCGCAACTTACTAATTGTAAGTAAATCAATTTACTCGAGTGAATTTAAAAATCGTTTCTCATTTTCTAATCTTTAAAAGATTCCACTTCATGCTTATAGGCATAAGTGGCATCTTTTTGTATTTATTGTTTTTTCAATTCGCTTCTGCAGTAACTTTGACTCCTCCTCGCTTAGAGTTAGCTGGTGATCCGGGCACAACTATAAATGGTGATTTTAGAGTAACTAACGACTCTAACGATGCGGTTACTTATTATACCCAAGTAGAAAATTTCGAAGCTCAGGATGAAAGCGGTAATCCTAATTTCGTGCCTACCCGAGAAGGTTTGGCTACATGGGTTGATGTTGCAGATTCTATTGCTTTAAAGCCAGGAGAACAGAAAACTGTTCCTTTCAAAATTAATCTTCCTCGTAATGTAGAACCAGGTGGATATTTTGCTTCTATTTTTGTGCGCACTACGCCTCCGCCCCGAAATGGTGGGGAAGTGAGTATTGGTGCCCGCCTGGGTACTTTATTGCTAGTCCGTGTTAATGGTGAGATTCAGGAAGGGGTAGATATTTTGGAGTTTGCTACGAAAAATAGTCAGCGTTTTTACAGTCACTTGCCTGTAGAATTGTACTACCGTTTTCAGAATACTGGAGCGGATCGTGTAAAGCCTGAAGGCGACATAGTTATAAAAAATATTATTGGCATGAAAGCAAAAATACTTTCTGCTAATCGCAGTGATGGAAGCGTTTTGCCGCGAAGTATTCGTAGATTTGAATCTGCGTGGATTCATGGGGGTGGTGGACAAGAAGATAAAGACGCTCCGGTACCATCTGTAGATACTAATGGCTTCTTTGCCGAAGCAAAGAATCAACTGAGTAATTTCGCTTTTGGTTTGTATACAGCTCATTTGGATATTCGTTTCGGTGAACAAAATCATACGGCATCTGCTAAGTATTATTTCTTAGTTATACCCTGGCAGTTATTGTCGGTTGTGATTATCGGACTGATCGCTCTCTTTATATTCTTTAAGGTGGTACTGCGCTGGTATACCAAACGTATCATCAATCAACACCAACTTAAACAGTAATTTCGCTGTCATAATACTAGCTCCTATCGGGAGCTTTTATTATGGTAGAATAGAAACATGAATAATCTATCAGGAAAATTCTTGTATGTGTTACTTTGTGCAGTATTGTTGCTGCCAAGTATTACATATGCCGAGACATTAAATAGTACTAACTATAATATAGAGGGAGCGACGCTTGATGGCGGTGGAGAATCAAGTAGTTCTAGTAACTATACATCAAACGATTCTATTTCCGGCGAAGAATCGGGAAGCAGTAGTTCTACAAACTACAAAAACCCTAGTGGCTTTGAGACAGTTGCGTATCCAGGCGTTCCGGGAACACCGACATTAACTAATACCGGAGGCACTCTCTATAATAGTTTGGATTTTGTGATTACAACAGGTGATGGTCAGCAAACAGATACAACATATGCAATAGCTATATCGAGTGATAATTTTGCAACCACTTATTTTATACAAAGCGATGATACGCTAGGGACAGTAGAAGCATGGCAAACCTACACTGGTTGGAATAGTGGTACGGGGGAGAGGGTAACAGGGCTTGCGCCATCAACAACATATAAAATAAAAGTTAAAGCTAGTTATGGCAGCGGGAGTAATGCAGCTGATAGTGAAAGTGGTTACTCACAGATTGCTACTGCAAGTACTACGGCTCCGAGCTTAACCGTTGCCATTGGTGGGGTAGCATCGGGGACATCGGTGGCTGGTTTAACTACTACTGTAACAAGTTCGCCAACAAGTATCGGTTTCGGTAGCCTGACGATTGGAGACGCGAGCCCGAATATTGCCGCACAGACAGTGACTGTATCTACTAATGCCACGGGTGGTTATACGTCCACGGTAGCACAGGACCAAGACTTGACGAGCACTAATAGCGATACGATAGCCACTGTATCGGGAAGCAATGCTTCTCCCGCAGCGTTCGGTACTGGCGTGACGACCGGAAGATTTGGGTATCACAGTACGGACAGCTTATTGTGTACAGGAAGCACTTCACGGTTTTCTGTGAATGATACATATGCAGCATTGAGTACAACGCCGTATGAAGTAGCATGCAATACTGGTCCAGTAAGTGGGGAAGTGACAAGTATTGTTTATAAGTTAGTGATTGGTACACTTCAGGAAGCAGGGGATTATCAAAATCGGGTCACTTATATAACGACAGCAACATTTTAGTTATGAAAAAAATATTTATAATTATATTTGCGGTAGCGCTCGGAACTATGTGGTATCCGCTTACTGTAAAAGCAGAAACGCGAGAAATTAATATCTCGCCTTTTTTGCAAGAGCTAGAAGTTGCAAAGGGGAGTAGCTTGCAATCGAGTATTACTATCACTAATACCAGCGAACAAGAATTGACGGTGTCTATAGCTACAAAAGATTTCTTAGCAGGTGATAGAGGGGAACCTTTATTTGTACCTGACGCAGAATTTAATGAACTAACTTTTTCACTCGCGTCATGGATAACTATTGATGGAGGGAGTACTGTTATACTTGGTCCCAAGCAAAGCAAAGATATTGTGTATCATATAAACCCTCCAGCAAATGCAGAACAAGGAACTCACTATGGAGCAGTTATGTTTAGTTACGATAGTGACAGGCAATTAGCCGGAGTAGGTATTACCCAATCGGTGGGTACTATTGTGTTGGTGAGATACGGCGAAGCACGTTCGCAAGGGATGATGAGTTTCAGTGTTGACCATAGAGTAGAATTTTTTAACAATAAGTTTCGCTTCACAAACGTTTTTACAAACACAGGCAACGTCCATGTAAAACCAAAAGGCGAAATTCAGTTTAAAAATATTTTTGGAAAAGTTGTTGGTTCAAGTTTTATAAATCGCGACGGAGATAATGTGTTGCCACAATCTGATCGTACTTTTCTTGCAGATTGGAATCCAGGAAATTTTTCATTCGGACCGTATCGAGCAAATGTATTGGTGACTTACGGGAAGGAAAAATTGGAGTTGCGTAGTGAGGAAATTATTTGGGTTTTCCCAGTGCAGGTTCTAGTTTTACTATTCTTTGTCGTTACTATCATTTTGTGGTTTATTATCCATGGACGCCACTGGCATCGCAGACGAGTACTCAAAAAACATTTAGGTGAATAAAAATAAAAATCTCTTCCATGAAGAGATTTTTATTTATAAAATATATTGACCCTATACTTTAATTTTGCTATACTGAGTTTAAGATAAGTTTTGTTAAGTTACGTTATGTAAAGCTAACAAACTAATTGACTAAAGTCGAAACAAAATAACAACTTAAATATTCACCAGTGCTGCTAGAGAATAGGGGCTTACTATAGTGTTGAGTATTTAAGAGAATGGAAAATCAAAACAAAAATATTTATACTTTAAATACATGACGAACAACGAAGGTTTACCAGAGTTGCTGACTATAAAAGAAGCAGCTCGCCTCATGAGTGTTCATCCGAACACATTGAGGAACTGGGAAAGAGAAGGTCGAATTCAAGCCATCAGGATAGGGGCAAGAAGAGATCGAAGATATTCAAAACAAGTTATCTGGCAACTATGCCAACTGTCTACATCGTACTAAGCGATGTTTTTGTGTTTTTAGGGGGTGTGAAACCAAATTAAATTGATGAAACAAATACTATTAAAACAAATCTATAAGCATATATTGCACACACGTAAGACGTTACTACTAACGTTCGTCTTAGTTTGCGCGTATTTAGTTTCTATATTTGGTTTCGTCTCTCCTCATGTTGCTCAAGCTGCTTTGCCGAAGGTGATTAACTTCCAGGGTAAGCTTACCAAGGTTTCAGATGGCACTAATATGACTAACGGGACTTACGCGTTTCAATTTAAATTATATAGTGCAGTAAGTGGTGGGTCACCACTGTGGACAGAATCATTCGACCAGCCATCTGGTTCTTGTGGAAAACTAACAGTTACGAATGGTGTGTTTAATGCCAAGCTTGGTTCCTGTAATTCTCTCTCCAGTGTGGACTTCTCAACTGGTAGCTTATATCTTTCTGTAAACTTCGCGCCCACTGGTACCTCGTACGATGGAGAAATGTCGCCACGCAAACAATTGGTTGCATCTGCATTTGCGTTTGTTGCTAACGGGGTGACCGGGGATGGAAAAATCAATACAGAAAATCAATCGACTGATGCCTTAACAGTCGGTCGTGTTGCAGCGAACCCTGCTTTGCAAGTTGATACCAGCCCTGCTTCTAGTGCGACTGGCTTGAAGGTAACTGCTGCAGCTGCAGGCAGTGGTATTGCACTTACAGCGATCTCTTCTGGCACGAATGAAAATATTACTCTTGATGCAAAAGGCAGCGGTGAAGTAAGAATTGGCGGAAGCTCTACGGGAGATGTACTGCTTGCGGGCGGCAGTGGTTCGACCGGTTGTACTGTTGCGAATTCAACTGGCAATTTAACATGTTCAGGAAGTGTGACCGGAGCATCTACTGGCACGTTTGGCTACTGGTCCAGAAGTGGAACAACTTTGCAACAAGCAACGGCCAATGATGTAATCTCTCTTGCGGGTAATACCGGTGATTTGGTAACTATTGCTTCCTCAGCAACAGGCAGTGCTAACAAGGCATTAAATGTTTCCCAAACAGGTGCAACTTCTGGCACAGACTACGCAGGGTACTTTAGTAACACCGGAGCTGCTACTACTAACGTAGGTTTGTACGCAACAGCAACCGGTGCTACCAACAACTACGCTGCTATCTTTGATCAAGGAAATGTGGGGATAGGGACTACGACGCCAACAACTCCACTTCATGTTACAGGTAGTAATAATTTGGGAGACGTTTCTTTCCTCGGCAATACTTATAATGTAGGTGCATTAATTGATCCGACATACGCAACAGACACTGGTGATGCAGGGCCTGCTGCTAGTTACTCTATATTACGTATGACTAATAGTAGTCAGGCATCTGCTGCAAACTTCATTGGACATGCAGCTGCGGTATACAGTACTTCCTCAGCTAACCTTCCTGCTAATAGCCAGATTCTTGGTGCTACTAATACCGTATTATTAAATGGTACTGGATCTATTCCATCTGTGGCAGGGTTAAGTGCATTTGTTATCCGTCAAAATACTTCGGCCGTTACCTCTGTATCTGGCGGTGCTTTTGGCTTCCAGAACTATGATGGCAGTGGTACAACAGGTACTGTCACTGGTATTACGATAACTCAACCTATTAGTACTGTAGGTCATACTATTACCAGTACATTTGGTATTTACATTGCTGATCAAACCAACACAGCTGGTACGCAAACGAATACGCCATATGGTATCTACCAAGCAGGCTCTTCTAATATTAACTACTTTGCAGGAAATCTTGGAGTAGGGGACTCATCGCCAAATTCTTTATTTACTGTTGGTAGTGGCGATCTCTTCCA
>CAYVGX010000015.1:0-10020 GCA_964451015.1 uncultured Candidatus Saccharibacteria bacterium
ACACAATGCAAAATTGAAAAACAAGAAGTGAGTCCTGTATTTTACCTGGATAAGCGTCAGTGGCGTGGAAAAATGTCTTTCAAATAAGCAAAGAAAATAGAATTGTACATACTACTGTAGAAAGCAATGCCGATGAAATTAGAAAGCAGCATGGTGATTTGTTTAAAGATTACAAGACTTCATTAATTGTCGTCTATGAACACTATCACCCCGATTTAGTAAATAAGATAGTTGAAATATTAAAAACAAGATCTGATATTGAATTAGCTCCCGAAGGTTGGAAAACACCGCGTTCTATTCAAGTAGATCAGGGCGGGACTGTAGCTGTGGTTAAAGAACTCGCAGAAGATTACAGAGCAACGAACCCCGATTGGTTTAAAGAATATAAAACCCTTAATGGCAAGATTTTGGAGCAGTATCACCCAGATTTAGTTGCAAAAATTGTGGAGAAGATCCAATCATCTAAAGCGCCAAAGGGATGGATGACTGCAAGTACATTAAGGGATTTTGTGGGGGCTTCTGATATAACCATTCGAACTTTCGTAGAAAAATATCGAAAAGATAGGCCTCATTGGTTCCATGAATATAAGGCCGGCTCACAATGGGTTGAACATTATAGCCCTGAGCTTGTGAAACATATTGAAGATGAATTTGATAAATCTGATATTACTACTGCACCAGAAGGTTGGATGACAGCTAGTCAGTTATTTTCAGCTTATAAATATGACTTAGAAACAATTAAAAAGTTTGCAAATAATTATAAAGAATCACATCCAGATTGGTTTAATAAATATAAGACGAGATCAAAAGTTGCGGAACATTATCATCCCGAATTGATTGCTTTGATTACTGAATGGTTTGAAGAGAAAAAGAAAGTCACCCCTCCTCCCGAAGGCTGGAAGACAGCATATTCTATTGCGTTAGATATAAACAGAGATAGGACTACCATTATTAAATTTATAGAAAAATACCGAGCGGAGAACCCTAATTGGTTCAATAATTATAAGGCAGGTAATATGATAGTAGAGCATGTAAGTCCTGATCTGGTTAATATAATATATACTGAATTTAAGAATGATAAGTCTAATCCTTAAAGGAGCTATCGGTTGATAAAATAAAATCGACCTATGATTGATCGATTTATGTGTATTGCAAAGCTGTTTTACAAAATTTCATTTTGCATTAAAATTTCTTCGATGCGGTCCGGCACATCATCTGGTTCAGGATAGCGATGATCTGGATTTAACTTAATCTTTAATTGCATTATAAGCATTGCCGTTGCCATGTCTTTTCCCACAATCGCTGCTGCTGAGTGAAATCCGTCCACTCCATCCACGGTAATCATTTTTGATGCTGCCATTACCTTATTTAACATATTATTTAACCCCCTACTACTTTAAAATTACTTTTTGACATATCAACTATTTATAGTTGACCATTATTTGTATCAAAAAATACAATAAAAGTCAAGGCGAATAATTGTCCGTTGAGTAAATCTAGAATTCATACTCTGTCATAAAATCGCCAAAGAGGCGGTTTTTTGATATGATAGGTATATGGAAATTCGAAATCATTTTAATGTAAATGAAACTAAACACGTTGAATCACTGGATTTTAGGTCGGCAGACGATATCTATAAAGCGCTGATTTCTGATGATGAACAAATACTTGCCAGCCTTCAGGAATACTGGAAGATAGATAGGGAACAACTCAATTATTATATTGATTTTGCGAAGCTGCGTGAGCAAAGTCATGTTCAGCAGCGCATGGATTTAGAGAATCGTATTGCAGTTAATCCGAATCCAACCGAAGAAGAGCTTCGAATGGGTGCGTTTTATGAGTCGCTGGAACCCCAGGTCCGTCACGCTGTCGCTGTCCTGAGAGCAAAGGGTTATAGTACTAATTCATCTGGATTTTGGGGCCCTGGTAATACCCAGAAAATTAGTTTTGAAGAACCGGTATTGGATGTGAGGGTTTTTTCTGTAGACCTCAAGCATACATTAGAAAGCCAGGGTATAGAAATAGAGCTTTCTCCAACAGCTATTGTGCTTCAATGTAAAAGAGTAATCACTCTAGATAAGCTTAAAGACATATGGGATGCAGTGGCAGAATTCCTGCCTGATTTAGGGTACGAAGCTCCCGCTACCCAACAGCCCCTAGCTCAAGACTTTAGACATAAATTCACTTCATAATAGTTAAGAGGTTATTTTTTGTTATACTTACTGTATGAAAAATCCGTGGAAGAAATTGCAGTCAAAAATTGTGCATAGAAATCCGTGGTTTAGTATCCGCAAGGATTCTGTGATTAAGCCAGATAGTCGCAAGGGCGAGTATAATGTAGTGATGACGCATGGGGCAGTTTATATAGTCCCCATAACACGCGAAGGGAAAATATGTATGATTCGCTTGTTTCGGTATCCTACTAATATGTTTTCTTTGGAATTGCCTGCTGGAGCAAAAGATAGTACAAACTCTCTCCACAATGCCAAACGCGAATTATTGGAAGAAACAGGATATGTAGCCAAGACATGGAAAAGGATTGCTCATTTGCAGGCCTTTAACGGGGTGTGTGATGAATTTTCTACAATCTATATGGCCCAAGATTTAACCTTTAAGAAACAGACAGGCCAGGCCGAAGAGGGGATTAGTGGTGTGTATGAATTCACTCTCTCAGAAATAGACGACATGATTCGCACGGGTAAAATTACAGATGCCCAAACAATTAGCGCTTTATACTGCGTAAAACTTCACATAAAAAATAGTTGACATATGTATTAATTTGTAATATCATTGATATATCAAGTATTAATCAATGAATTTATGAATAACACAGTAGAATTTTTTGTCACTCTCGCTAAAATTCAAACTATACTTTCCCGAACTATGGATGCCAAGCTAAATGGCATTAGTTTCAACGAATTTATAATTTTGTTGCAGCTTAACAATTCAACTGAAGGTAAAATGCGGCGAATCGATTTGGCCAATCAGGTAGGTTTAACGGCTTCCGGGATTACTAGATTGTTATTACCGATGGAAAAAATTGGTTTAGTGAAGAAGCAAGCAGACCCACGCGATGCTCGGGCAAGTTATATCATGATTGCGGCGGGGGGTAAAAAGAAGCTAGATGAGGCAATAGAACGCGCAGAACTGTATTTTGATGAGATTTTGACTAGCGAGCAAAAGAAAGAAATTTCCTCTTTCCAGTCATTTTTTGTACACTTAGCTAAAACTATATAAAAATTCACCTCCTCAAGGGGGTGAATTTTTGTTACACTATAGGTCATGAATATAGAGCGACCTCACTACAAAATAAATGCACCAGATGCCAAGCTAGTCTTTAAAGGCGAAATTTTTGATGTGTACCAATGGGAAACGAAAGGCTATGATGGTAAAGCGCGGACTTTTGAAAAGCTGGTGCGTAAGGATACTGCTTTGGTTATCCCCGTGACAACGGAAGGGAAGATTATTGTTGCCAAGCAAGAACAACCGCATAAAGAACCCTATGTTGCGCTATTAGGCGGAAGAATCGATGACGGGGAAGAAGTGCTGGATGCAGCAAAAAGAGAATTGCTCGAAGAAAGCGGCTATGCTTCAGATACATGGGAACTATTTTTATCGGACCAGCCTATCAGTAAAATTGATTGGGTAATATATACCTTTATTGCAAAAAATTGCACCAAAGTTGCCGACCAGTCTTTAGATGGAGCAGAAAAGATTGAATTAATATATTATTCGCCGGAAGAGTTTGTAGATTTCGTACTCAGCAAAGAGTTTGATTACCCGGAGTTGCAGCTATTAGTAATGAGACGCAAAATCGATAATACATTGAATGAATTTATATCACGGCTAAAAAATTAAAACCGCTATTTCAGCGGTTTTTTATGTGATCCTTGCTTCAGATATTTTTTCAGCAATGCGATTTGTGGATTGGTAACCTTGGCAATACACGCATATATAGTTTTTTCTTTTCCGAACGAAATAGGTTTCCCTAAAACTTGAGCATAAGTGAGAGCGCATATCCTGTGTCCTCCTTCAATGTGAATCAGGTCACCGTTCTCCTTTTGCAGTAAAATGATAGTAGAGGATGTAGGGAAATTTTTCATAATCGGATTTATACGATCGTGCGTTTTGCACCAGGCTATAAATTCTGGGATGCGTAGTGCGTCTTCAAAACGTGTGGTTAAGCGATTAGTGAAAAACTGTGACCACCCTTGATAGGGGCCGATGATGACCCGCGGGAGCTCTTTGTTTGGGTTTTTGATGTGCATTATCTTCCAAGATAGTTTGTCTAAGCCCATAGACAAAGCTGCTGCAAGGCGCCATTCGGTGATGCTATTGTATCCCTTTTTCTTTTGTACGAATTTTAAAACATCACGCTCTTTGTGTGGTTTTAATTCTTCTTGCATCCATAAATGAAATACGTGATCAAAAGTTGTTACTTGCTTCATAAAAATAAACTTAGTAAAGTAATTATAGAGATAATTAGTTATGGATTCAACTTTACAATTAGATCAGTGGTACAATCTCGCGGTGAAGCACCGTAATGAACACAATTGCAGTGCGTATCCGTATGATGAATATTCTATTTTGCATGCGTATGTATCCCAGTTATGCCCTAAACGAATTTTGGAAATTGGTACAGGTATTGGCTTTACCGCAGCAGTTATGGCGGCGGTAGACGCTGGTATTCATGTCGATACTATAGAAAAGGACCTGGAGCATGTAGCGTCTGCGAAAAAGTTTTTGCGAGACATAAGTCTGGATAGTCGGGTAGATATTTTATCTGGAATCGCAGAGGAAATTCTGCCACAACTATCGGACCAATACGACTTCATTTTTTTCGACGGCTACCAAATTCATTACGAATTTTTGCCCCATTACGAAAGATTGCTCAAGACTGGGGGTACATTGTTTCTGGGTAATAATCATTTAAACAGTAAAACCAGCGATCACTTTTTTGCAGAATTGTCCGATGCTACTAAATGGGAAATTGTAGAAAAATTCTCTGACACATCAGTTATAAAAAAGAAATAAAAAATATATGGCAGCACAAATCACTCACGTTGCGCTCGCAGAGCGGGTATTTGATACATACTTTTACAAATTTAACAGGCGCGATTTTATTATCGGAACACTGTTTCCCGATATTCGCCTCATGGGACATATTCCGAGAGAGCTAACTCATTTTAAAAGAGTGGGCATACAAGATGTAGTTAATGAAAAGAATTCCTTTATGGCTGGAATGCTGTACCATTCTTTAGTAGATATGATCCGTGAAGAATGGATGGTAGGACAAGGAATATATGAATTAATGCCAAGAGAATATCGCTGGACTCAAGCTATTAAGTTTTTTGAAGATAGGTTCTTTTACACAGATACCGTAAATTGGGAGGTTGTTTCTCACTATTTTAATACAGTGCTGCCGGAAGAGTTGCATTTTCAGATGGAAAGACCAATCATAGAAACATGGCATCGGATGCTGCGCAATTACCTGAGTACGTCGCCAACTACTCATACCATGATTCAGTCAATATCCGACGCCGGCCTTGATGAGCAGATTGGTATTGATATAGATTTGCATATTCAAGTCATAGAAAAAAATAGCAAGATTATATCTTTATGTAATGAATTTAAAGATAATTATGAAAACATTATTAAAAATGTTTTATAAAAATGCCTAGTAAACAAACCGAAGAAATTGTGCAAGAGTATGCCCAGCTTGCCAAAGAAAATAAAAATATAGACGTGGCTGCATTAATGGTAAATGCTCTGCAGCAACAAGATCAGAACCATGTAGATCCCAAATGGAAGAGATGGGCGTATATTGCTTCACTTACACTACCTCCTGTGGGGTTGTTATTTGCTGTGTACTATTTTATGAAGGATGAGTCCGACGCTCGCAGTGCCGGCGTGTGGTGCGCAGTTCTCACTATTGTTTCTTTAATCCTTTCTATTGTATTTTTTGGTATGATAATTAATAGTTCGGGGGTCGATTTACAGCAGGTACAAAATATTACTCCCCAGCAAATATACGAAATTACTCAGTAATTTGATATACTATTATTTAATTAATATAAACATATGATCACAAAGCAAGATCTCATTACTTATTTTCGGCAGGAAGTACCAATAACTATAAAAGTTTTAAAAGCTGTCCCTTCGGACCAGTTGGCTTTTAAGCCTCATGACAAGTCTAATTCTATCCAGCAGTTGATCGTTACTTTTGCAGGAGATTTAGTGATGGCAGAATCTTTTGCACAAGGTATTGTGCCAGAAAATACTATGAGTAAGATAGAACAACCTTTATCTGTGGAAGCTGGTATTAACTTATTACAAGAAAAGCTAGACCAATTATGTGCTACTTTAGAATCGCTTTCTGATGAAGATGTCAATCAGCAATTTAATACATGGGGCTTTGAAAAAACCCGAGCAGAATTTGTGCTATGGTTGTTATTTGATCACATTCATCACCGTGGTCAATTGTCTGTATATGTGCGTTTGGCAGGCGGTTTGGTACCTTCAATTTATGGTCCTTCAGCAGACGAAGGGATGATGTAATATGAGTCTGGATCATGTAGCAATCATTCCAGATGGCAACCGAAGATGGGCGACAGCTCATCTTTTATTACCATGGCAGGGGCATGAAGAAGGGGTAAAGCGTTTTTGGGAAATAGCAAATGCTAATAGCGAATCTGAAATTAAATACACAACTTTTTGGGCAGGCTCATACTCTAATTTGCGAGATCGAACAGAAAAGGAAGTTGCGGTCCTGTTCAAAATACTTAAAACTGAACTGAGTAGGCGAGAAGTTAAAGATCAATTGAATCAAACCAGGACGTCTTTTCAGGTCATTGGCGAATGGAAGGATTTTAGCAAAGACCCAGAGTTAGACGATGTTATTAAGCATATAGAACAGGAGACCAAAGATCACAAGAATCACACATTAACAATTTTATTTGGCTATGATGGTCAGCGCGAAATGCTTTCTGCGGTAGAAAGTATAAAGCAGAGTGGGGAGGAAATAAATGCAGAAAATTTACGCACATATTTATGGACAGGTAAATTACCTGATGTAGATTATGTGATTCGCACTGGAGGCGAACCGCATTGGTCTGCAGGGTTTATGATGTGGCATACGGCAAATAGTCAGTTTTATTTTACAGAAGATCTTTGGCCTGATTTCAAAACAGATAAATTAAAAACGGCTATCGAAGATTTTGATAGCCGCGAAAGACGTTTTGGTAAATAATAAAGTCACTCAAGTTTACCATTAAGTATAATATTATTGATGACTGATAATATTAATATTGGGTTTGAATAGAATTCAAAGTTTTCTCCTTTAATGAGATTCTGGATGAATTCAAATTTCTCAACTCGGATTAATACATTGGCTTCAATCCCATCTCTTACAGAAATCCAGAATCCTCGTGTTCCAATTTTAATCTCTGATTGATTAAGGATATTGTCAATCAGTTGTGTTACTAACTGATAATTTCCTTCGCCACTTATCGCATCCTCAATAGGTTCAATTATTTGATTGTTCATATCTTCTCCATTTAAATTTTAAAAATTAGTAAAACAAAAAGTACGCAAATAAATTTTGTGTACTTTTTGTTTCACTTCAAGCAGGCTCGTAAGCCGAATTCTGTTTCTAAACGATAATCTATCTAGGACGTATGTTGCCATACATCTCGTGCTGCCTACCTAATTTGGCATTGCACTCAAGTAAGGATTTAGCCGTTTCATCCACTATGTTTCCATAATGATTCATCCCGAAGGATGCTTTCGCATTTCTGCTTAAGCGTCACTGTTCGCACCTCTTGGGTTACCCCAGACGGGCGTTACCCGCTACTAATGTTGAGAACTCATATGAGGGCCTCAACTGAGTGTTCGGACTTTCCTCTCCCTAGCAAGCTAAGGAGTAATCGTTCGATCTGCTTGAAGTGCCTATATAATGGCATATAATGCCTATTTTGTCAATCTTTAGATCTGCATTTATCGTGTATAATTAAGTTATTCTTTAAATATTAGAAACTTCGTGAATAACCAAAATCAAAAAGCAGTTATTATTGCACATGATTCGTTTACTCAGTTTGGAGGTGCGGAGCGCGTTGCCCAGGCTTTCCATGAATTATATCCCGAAAGTCCCATGTATACCTTAGCGGTGGATGAGCGTATTGCTAATCATTATCCTACTATTCAGTTTAAAACTTCATTGGTGCAATACTTGTACACGATTATTCCAAAATTGCAGTTATGGTTCGCTGTGGTGCCGGTCGCGATGCATTTTTTTGCCCTGGAGCCGGCAAGAATTGTACTGAGTTCTAGTTCTGCATATATGAAAGGTCTCCGTAAACCTAAAGGGAGTGTACATATAAACTACTGCCATACTCCTACGCGTTTTATTTGGAATGATTATATCTATGCTATGCAGGAAGTATTTTGGCCGCTCAGGCCTATCGCAAAAATTTATTTAGCATGGCTTCGCAAGTGGGATTTGAAAGCAGCTAGCTCTGTAGATCATTTTATAGCTAATTCCCGCGAAGTACAGAAACGCATTAAAACATTTTACAACAGAGATAGTGAAATTATTTATCCGTATGTAGATGTGCATTTTTGGAAGCCGAGCGCTCCAAAACAAGATTACTATCTGATGGCAGGCCGGGTAACTCCTTATAAGGATTACGATAAAATTGTCCATATTTTTAACGAGCTTGGTTTGCCTTTGCATTTGGTGGGAGACGGCAGATATCTGAGCTACTTGAAGTCTATAGCAAAACCAAATATTACTTTCTTTGGCAGAGTTTCAGATGAAGAGTTACGCAATCAATACAGCGGGGCAAAAGCATTTATTTACCCACAAATAGAAGACTGTGGCCTTATGCCTATAGAGGCAGCGAGTTGTGGTACGCCTACTATCGCGCTTGCTAAGGGAGGCAGTTTGGAAACAGTCGATAACGGCGTATCAGGAATATTGCTCGACGAGTTTACAACTAAAACTTTTTCAGAGGCAATTGATACAATGGATAAACTTCATTTTTCGGCAAGTGCAATGCAGGAACATGCTAATAAGTTCAGCAAAGAACGCTTTTTACAAGAAATTAAGAATTTTGTAGATACTCATTCCGTATGAAAATAGCTATCGATCTTAGAGGGTTACACGATAACGAACCCAGTGGGGTAGGGTATTTTACTATGCAGGTAGTTGAGAGGATACTGGAACATGACAAGCATAATAAATATGTGTTGTATTATAATGCCTTCAGGCAAAAGGTATTCGAACGCTTTCATTTCGTAAACGTGGAATATATTCAAACGCGAATTCCTAACAGGCTCTTGAATCTCAGTTTAAAACTTTTCGGTTTTCCTCACTTTGAGCGTTTAAGCGGGGAAGTGCAGATAGTGATCATGCCTAATCCGAATATGATCAATCTGCACAGTACGACTAAATTAGTGCTGGTTATTCACGACCTTTCACCGCTGGTTATGCCGGAAATGTATTCCTGGAAATCTCGATTATGGCATTGGCTCATTGATATTCCTGGTTTATGTAAGCGCGCAGATAAAATTTTTGCTGTATCCGAATTTACGAAACAGTCACTGATAGAGCAACTGCATATAGATGCAAATAAAATAACAGTGGGTAAACTAGGAGTAGATCACGAGAGGTACCATACTAATTTGTCTGAGCCTAAGCTGCGCTATATTAGAAACATATATGGTTTGCCAGGGCAGTTTATTAGTTTTGTAGCAACACTTGAACCAAGAAAAAATCTGGAAAGACTTATCGAAGCATTTGAACAACTTGAGTACGATGGAAGCTTGGTAATCATCGGCAAATTAGGCTGGAAATATGATAGCGTTTTGCAAAAAATGCGTACCAGCCCGAAAGCAAAAAAAATTACCTACTTAGGATATGTACCAGAACAGGATAAGCCGTATATTTTAAAACTCAGAGATATTTTAGCCTGGCCAAGTTTATATGAAGGTTTTGGCTTGCCTGTCCTGGAAGCCATGGCT
>CAYVGX010000016.1:0-9940 GCA_964451015.1 uncultured Candidatus Saccharibacteria bacterium
ACATATGACCTTCTATATGATTAGTGGGTAGTAAAGGAATTTTTGAGGCAAGGCTCAATCCTTTAGCAAATTCTGTTCCAACTATTAATGACACTACTAAACCCGGACCGCTTGTTACGGCGATGTAATCGATATCAGAAAGAGTAGTTTTACTGTCGGTGAGGGCTTTTTCTACAACAGGTAAAATGTTTTGCATATGAGCCCTGGCTGCTACCTCGGGCACTACGCCGCCGGTTTTCTTATGGATCTCTATCTGGGTTTTTACCACAGACGAAAGTATGTTAAAACTGGGCTTTGCTGTAAGCTTGCCTTGTAACACACTCGCTGCGGTTTCATCGCAGCTGGTTTCAATAGCTAAAATTTTAACAGAGTTGTTCTTCATGTTACTTGATAGCCTCAGCGACTTTAGTGACTACTGTTTTGTCGAAAGGATCGGGGAGGATATTGTCTACCGAAGGATCAGTAACGCACGCAGCCAGGTTATGCGCTGCCTGCAAAAACATGGCAGGCGTAATTTGTATAACGCCATTATCTAAAGCGCCGCGGAAAATGCCAGGGAAGGCGAGTACGTTGTTGATTTGATTTGGGAAGTCACTGCGTCCAGTCGCAACTATGTAGGCACCGGCTTGCTTAGCTTCATCAGGCATGATTTCTGGAATAGGATTGGCTAAGGCAAATACAATCGGTTGTGTATTCATAGTTTTAATCATGTCCTGGGTAAGGGTTCCAGGCTTGCTCACGCCAATAAAAATGTCTGCGCCGCGAATCACATCTGTAAGAGAGCCTTGAGTTAATGCACTATTGGTCTGCTTGGCCAAAGCTTGCTTTTCTTCATTTAAATCACTGCGGTCTTGGTAAATTGCACCCTTGCTGTCGCACAAAGTTAAGTCTGTAAATCCATAACTAAGGAGCATTTTTGCAATTGCAATTCCGGCTGCACCGGCGCCATTGATAATTACCTTTGCGGTGGTTTTGTCCAAGCCTTTGACTTTAAGCGCATTGATAAGCCCTGCCAATACTACTACTGCAGTGCCTTGCTGGTCGTCGTGCATGACAGGAATGTCTAGTTCGGCTTTGAGGCGAGATTCGATTTCAAAACATAATGGTGCGGCAATGTCTTCCAGGTTGATACCGCCAAAAGTTGGGGCAATGTGCTTAACGGTTGCAATGATTTCTTCTTTGTCTTGCGTGTCTAAACAGATAGGGAAAGCATCTATTCCGCTAAACTCTTTAAATAAAATAGCTTTGCCTTCCATTACCGGAAGAGCTCCTAGGGGGCCGAGGTTTCCTAGTCCCAACACTGCTGAACCGTCGGTTACGATAGCAACACTGTTGCGCTTCATGGTCATTTCTTTAGCTAGTTCCGGCTGGGCAGCGATTGCTGAGCTGACCGCACCAACTCCGGGGGTGTAAGCGGTGGCGAGCTCTTGCTTATTACTTACTGAAATTTTTGACTTGATCTCCAATTTACCATGATGGTCTTTATGGAGCTTAAGGGATTCTTCTGCGTAGTTCATGTCACCAGTTTAGCAAAATTTAATGCTTGTTTCCATGCAAAAAACCATCCGCCAGAGGCGGATGGTTTCAGTAATATGCATGTTACATAGCTGCGTTAGAACCAGAACAGGTCTTACAATCACCTTTGTGGGTGAACAGCAGGTAAAGGGCAGAAAGTCCAACCAAGATGTACACTAGGTTTTCTACAAAGCCCAAGTTGCCTAAGATTGCATCTACTAAGTTAAAGTCGAAAATACCGACTAAACCCCAGTTAAGACCACCGACAACTACTAAAATGAAAGCTAAAATGTGTAAATATTTCAATGTTTTCACCCCCTTTCAGGTAAGGATCTATAACACTTGAATAACTAATATTATTATACCATGATACAGCTAAATGGACAGCAATAAAATAAATTGATATTATGGTTTTCCAAGGAGGATTTCAGATGTTTACTATTCCAGTAGTTGCGATAGGATTGTCGATCGTTATAGTTTTGATAATATGTTTTGCTCGTCATTCGCATACATCAAAGCCGGTAAAGCACACACAAGTAATGCCTTATGTTCCGCAGTCAATAGGCGAGACTAAAAGAATATTAGAAGTATTGGCAGTATCTGAATTTGATATTTTGTCCGTATATCAACACTGTTCAAGTAATGACAATACCACTTCCTGTTATGGGTATGTTCTGCATATTGAACACGTCAAAACAAAAGAATTATTTATACTTTTTTTCCCGAATGAGCATGCGCAAATTTTGGGAATCAAAAAGCTAAATCTTTTAGACAGGGTATATTTTCAGAGATACACCACTCCACGATTCAATTTGGACGAACTCAATCCGACCAGCCATATTGAAATTCACACGATATAAATTTTATTATGATGTACATATAAAAAACTCTCAGCTTATATGCCGAGAGTTTCTTTTTTTGGTTATAACTGGATTACCAGTTGCCGCCACGATTGCCGCCACGGTTGAAGTTGCCACGAGGGCGATCTTCTTGAGGACGAGCCTCATTTACAGTGATAGTGCGACCATCTACTTCTTTACCATTGAAGGATTCGATTGCAGCTTGCGCTTCTGCTTCAGAAGACATTTCTACAAAACCAAAACCTTTGGAACGACCGGTTTCGCGATCGCTAATGATGATGCTAGAGGTAACAGTACCAGCTGGAGCGAACAAATCAGCTAATGCTTGTTTGTCGTAGCTGTATGGTAAGCCACCTACATATAATTTTAAACCCATTTTTTATACAAAATTGATTTCAAAACAAGCCGACCTTTAAGTATTTAAGAGCACAAAACCAATTTTGTATTCGAAAATAAACGTACTTGCTGGAGCAATTATAGCACGCCTGTCTTAAAAAAGCTAGTCTTTTCTATAAAAAGACTATAGAAGTATATGACGCTTTTTAGTATAATCACTAAGCAATTACTGTGTGTTATGTCTCAAATTACACTCGCATCATACAACCTAAACCATGGCAGCAATAAGGTAAAGCTGATTGCTAATATTAACTATTTGGCTACTCAGGGAGTAGATGTATTTTGTTTGCAGGAAATTAGAACTGGCAGGCATGAATCATTTATTGGCGATGATATGCTGTCTGCATTAGGTCCTTCCTGGAAGGCAGAATTTTTGCTGAGTTATAATTCTAAAAATGATTATGGTTTAGGAGTGATATGGAATGCCGACAAGTTGCAGCTGCAACATTTTCAGAGTATAGATTTACCTACTTTACAAGGAATTCCTCGTTTACAGAGTATCATCGAGCAGTACTTGCTGAGCGGTGATGCTTCGCCAGTGAAGCGCGCAGCTAATGTGGCTTTGTTTAAGGTGGACGATGCTGTGATTCGGATCGTGAACGTTCATGCCGACTGGCATGGGGGAATGGAGCATCGATTGTCTCAAGTTAAACACCTACTGGAATATTTGAAGTCGGAACCCTATCATGCAGAATTGATTTGCGGAGATTTTAATACAATTGGATTACTGTCCAACAAAAAACAAATGACAATGCTTCGTGACGCTTTAGGGGCAGAATATGTCAGTGCATTTCCAGACTTTCGGTTGACTACTTTTCATGGCCAGCACCTTGATCATATATTTGCGAAAAATTGCGATTTTAAAAGAACCCAGATTTATAGAATCATGGGTTCGGATCATTTCCCTGTTGTAGCCGAAGTAGAGTTATAATTTTTTGTAAGCATGATACACGCGTTGTGCTACGGTAATGAAGGAAAGAACGGTCAAAATAGTGATAGCTATTTCTGTGATAAAACCAGCTCGAGCATGTGTGCTCGTAAAAATGTGCGCTAGTATAATGCCCAGAATGAATAAAATGCGTTCCGACCGCTCGATGAGGCCAACATTAAATTTTATGGTGCCCTTGGTAGCCAGTTCGGCACGGGAGCGGGTATAACTGATAAGATATGTACAGAGTATTAAAAGCGCTATTACGGGAAGACTTGCTAGTCCTGCTGCATATAACCCCGCAATAATCAAAAAATCTCCGATACGGTCTAAGGTAGAGTCGAGAAACCCTCCAAAGGCAGAGACGCGGTTTGTTGCACGGGCCAGTATGCCGTCGAGCATGTCTAGCGGGGTAAGTAATAACATAACAACTGCTAGCCAATAGTTGTTCTGTGTCATGAAATAAAAATATAACAAGGGTGGTACAAGTCCTAATAGTGTAAGCACATTGGGGTGTAGCCAGGTAAACGATTTCGCTATATTCTCTAGCTGAGACTCAATACTCGATTTATAATTACTTAACATATGTATAAAATAGATTTACATACCCATTCTAGCATATCGCATGACGGCGGAATAACCGAACAGCAATATCAGACGTTACTTGAAAAGGATCCGACCGCAGTAGTGGCGATTACAGATCATAATGAAATTTCTTTGGCACAGAAATTATCGATCATGTATTCCGGGCGTGTAATAGTAGGGGAAGAGATTATGAGTGAATCAGGGGAGATTATCGGACTATTTTTGCACTCGCGTATTCAACCGGGATTGTCTGCTCTCGCAACCTGCCAGGCTATTAAAGAACAAGGCGGGTTAGTTTATGTTCCGCACCCTTTCGAAAAAACCCGACATGGCATACCCAAACATATACTCGAACACCTCGTATCTTATGTTGATATAATAGAAGGGTATAATGCACGCAGCAAAGAGCCATGGTTGCGGAAACGTGCAGAGCAGTTCGCAAAAGATCATGGCTTGATAGTAGTTGCGGCCAGTGATGCACATGGGAGGAATGGACTTTTCTCTAGTTATGTTGCAGGTGATGATGTTTTTTCCCACTCTACCCTGTTAGACCAGTTGAGCAGTGCGCACATGGTTAAAAGATCTGCATCATGGCTTGCATTTATAGATCCCGTTCGAAATAAAATTAACAAATTACTTGCATGGATACGATAGCAGTATTATCAGCAATATGGTTTTTTCTACCCGCGGGTTTGGCTAACATGGCACCTGTTTTTGCAGCCAAAATTCCTGGGTTACGATCATTGAACCTACCTCTCGATTTCGGGTTCGCTATTAAAGGTAAACGTATTCTTGGAGATCATAAGACAGTGCGCGGATTGCTAAGCGGGATTGTAGTAGGAATCTTAACTGTATATCTGCAAACAAAGCTATATACCGATTACCAAAGCGTGCGGGATATGGTGAGCATAGATTATGTTAAGATTAATTCGGTGCTGCTCGGCGTTCTGCTCGGAGGGGGAGCAATTATTGGCGATAGCGTGAAAAGTTTTTTTAAGCGTCAATGGAATATTGCTTCGGGGGAAGCGTGGTTGTTTTTCGATCAAATAGATTATATTTTAGGAGGCATAGCTTTTACGATTTTCTATTATCCGCTCAGCTGGCCTCAATACCTGTGTATCATTATTATTTTTATTGCACTGCATATCGCAGTGACACATGTTGGTTATTGGTTGGGGTTAAAGCCCAAGCCATATTAATTATTTTTTATAGCGCATTATATTCATGACTCGTACACAATGGTTAAAACAAAAAATATGGAATGTCTTGTACCCTATATGGCCATGGCTGGAGCACAAGCTTTTATTTTTGCATCATCATAAAAGGCAAAAATATCATATTGGCTGGCTTGCGCCCCAGTATACAGTAGAAGAATTAAAACATCATCTTTCTACCCGATGGGGGTTTGGAAATCATTTTGTCGCCTGGGAAGACCACGATCAAATACTCTCATGGCGGAAGCTGAACAGCTTTCAGCAGCAATATCATTTACGCGTATTTTCCGATGGTGAAATTCGAGGGCATTTTGAATATACTCCTGAGGCTGCGCCGTTATCGCATTTGTTTAAATCTGACCAGAGTCCTCGCACACAAGATTTTTTAAAGTTTTTGGGGCCTTGCGTTACTATTCATAAACATATTTCTCATCTGCATATAGAACTTGTGAGGGCTAAACACGAAGCAGAAATTACTTTCATGAAGTAATGTTACTCTTTTTACTGTAGTCACGTATTAGATTGTAAAGACTATTAATGTACGTGTATGAATAACCCAATATATAGAGCAATGTATATTGTTATAGCGAGTCTAAGCCTGGCATTGTTCTTCAATTATTTGTTTTTCTCTAAAGCAATAGGTGTATCTGTATTTATTTTTGCAGCAGTTCTAGTAGGAACTGTGTTTTTATTTGCATATAAACTGGGCAAGAATCTGAAGCAGTCATGGTGGCTTGTGGGGGCAATAGGTTTTTTCGCAGCTATGCCAACTTTTCGGGCTAACGAATTTCTAACTTTTTTGAATGTCTGCGCGGTGTTGGGTTTATGTATGTTGTGGTCTCTGCAAGTTACCGGGCAGCCGATATGGCTTATGAAGATAAAACAGTATATAAAACTTTTTGCACTCATGCCGTTTCGCATGCTCTACACTGCATTGACGACAATTGGAGTGATGAGTCGGGTGCACAGCACGGTTAAGAGCCGGGATACTTGGGTACGGGTTTTGAAGGGGGTAATGATGGCCATACCAATTTTATTGGTATTTGCCTTGCTGTTTGCTCAGGCAGACTTAGCTTTCTCGCAATTTATCAAACAATTTATCTCCATTGATATCACGCCGCGGATGATACAGTACATGGTTTTGTTAGGATTTGCTTTCGTATCTGGCTTAAGTTTTATGTCTTTTACTTTGCAGGCCACAACTGTACCAGAAGATAATAAACTTACCCCAGTAGAGCCTGGCAGGGATATCGAAGTATTAGTATTTTTAAGTTTAATTGGTGCCTTGTTTTTGTTCTTCATAGGTTTTCAAATTACCTATCTTTTTGGCGGGGAAGCAAATATAGTTACTGCTGGTTTCACCTACGCTGAATATGCGCGCCGGGGCTTTTGGGAATTATTGTTTGTCGCGTTTCTGTCTTTGGTTTTACTGTTTGCGGCAGAAAAGTACAGTTCTACTGAAGGTATTGTTCGCCGTACATTTTTAATTCCTGCACTTTTCGTGATAGCAGAAGTAATGGTTATTGTAGTATCTGCGTTTACTCGCTTACACATGTATATCGACGCGTACGGGATGAGCCTGCTGCGTTTTTATGTGGCAGGATTTATATTATTATTACTCGCCTTATTCGTGCTCTTGGCGGTTAAATTTATTTTCGGCAAGCAAGAAAAATTCTTTGTATTTGGCGCACTGCTCTCGGTGGTCACTTTTTTGGCAATTATTAATATTGCAAATCCGGATGTATTTATTGCCCGCGCTAATCAGAATAGATATCAAACATCTGGCAAGCTAGATCAAAATTATTTATACTCGCTTTCTCCCGACGCAGAATCATATAAGATTGAGGCGTATCAGCGATCATTGGGGACAGGGGATGCTGTCCTACAGGAATGGCTGCGATGGGATAAGGAAAAATTGGAAAGAGAAAACGCGCATTGGCAAGGGTTCAACTTATCACGGTATAAAGCACTTAAGCAATTACAGCAACTCGAATAATAAAAGAGCGCATAACGCGCTCTTTTGTATATACTGTGATTTTTATAGTTTAGACTTACAGACCCGCTACATTACAGCCAGTCATTACATCTTTACCCGTTTGACAATTGAAGGTTTAATTTTTATGTCATGCACGGTATTATCTTTCGGGTCGAAAATAGAAGGCTCCACTTTTTGTCCCGATAAATGTTGAGAAATTTTTAAACCGCCATATATGGAAGGGAGTAAGCCGACGCCATTGCACCCTAAATTATAATAGAGAATTGGATTGAGTGGTTCTGGTCCAATCAGTCTGATTCCGTTCGGAGTGAACCCCATCAAGCCGTGCCATAAAAATTTATATTCAACCGAATCTTTTGGCCCGTGCTTATAGGTATATTTTAAAAAGTTATTGATTTCCGCTTTTGCCTCTTCTGGGTAGGGGTGCTCGATGTTGTAATTATTGGTATCGTCCATTAATGCTTCCGGCCCGCCTATGCAGATCAAGCTGCGCTCCTGGTTATCTTCATCTTGAAACGGCCTTCTCGTTAAATAGAAATATGGCTCTTCTTCATAAACATCCTGAGTGTGTTCCTGTGTTTTAGGTAAGTAGCTGATTTCCGTAGGTGTTTTTTGCAAATCTTCTATGTAACCTGCCATATAGCCCACAATACCACGAACCAAATGATGAAACTTGTCGTTAATGCTCATGCCTACGGTATTGACGATGTTTATTTTTTCAAAACCATTTGTGCAGAGCACGACTTCTTTGGCAGTAATTTTTTGCTGCTTGGAAATATCTAGTACTGCGTGATCTTGTTTCAGTACAAGTCGCCGGACAGGTGTATGCTCGACCAGTATGAATCGATCCGGATAAGTCGATAGTAAATAACCGACTACTTCCTCGGTGAACAATGCGCTATTCATACATCCTTTTCGTTCGGGGAGTATGGCAATATATTCTTCGTCTTCTGTTTCCAATAAATCAAGGAGCTCTTGCTTAGGAATTATTTTATAGAGGTGTTTATATATGTTGGGAATATTCTCAATTCCCTTTGCTTCTTCGGAGAGTATCATTATTGAACATGACAAGCCGGCCTTCGCGCGCAGTGCATTATTGCGTAGGTGTACTAAGACTTCTTCGATACTAGCGCAGGCGGCATATCCAGTAAACTGCCACATGGGCGTTTGTATATTGGCATCTGCACGAATGTCATCCAAAAGCTTCCAGCTGGATTCCATAGCTTGTTGTCCTTTGGCAGCGAGTTGCAATCCAAATTCTTGCACGATACTGGAAAAGCTTCGCTCGAAGTAGCTCGCCAAAAAGCCGCCATTATGGCCTGTAGCACCATGAGCGATTTTATCGGCTTCTACCAGGATGACTTTTTTGTCAGTATTTTTTAAAGTGTAGTATGCAGTAGAGACGCCTGCAATACCGCCGCCGATGATGGCGATGTCTGTATGATGATCTTTTTCTAAGACCGCTACTGGACGTCGTCTATTTAATTGATGTAGCCAAGGAGAGTGATTAGGAGGCATGTTGTTTTTTGTTTCAAAGGAGATGTAAACTTTTTTCTTCACAGAGGTTTCATATGTATGATACCACATTGGCAATCTAGTATCTGCTTAAAAATAAAAGGATATCTCCATGAAAGTAGGGAATCGTACTATATGAATGAGATATTGTGTGTATGAGCATGTCACATAATTTTTAACAGTGCCGAAAATAATTTATTAAATATTTATATTTGATTTTTTTGCTTATTTTTGATATAATAAATATAACATTACTAAAAACAGGGTCATTCCTGGAAACAAAAACAAAAAAACAAATGAATATAATATCAAACCGCATAGCGGTAAAGCATTTGCTCGCTGCGATCATGGTGATGAGTGTCATTGGGTCGGCTTCATTTATTCCTCGAAATCAAGTTCACGCTTCATTCGAGTCTTTGCTTAAACTTCCGCAATCTAAAGTTGCGGACATTATGCCGGTTGCTCCGGATTATTATTTTATTAATCTTTCCAATGTGACAGAGATTTATCTTTCTGTTGGTAACGAAGAGATAAACGTGATGGGGAACCAGGCAGAATGGCCAGAAGCATTTAGCTATGTGTATTACTATTCCGATGAAACAGAAGGTACTCATCACCTTTCTATGACATCGGATCAAGATTACAGTTTAACTTTTAAGACTGGAACAGCGCCTGTCGATATATCAGTGCAGCGCCAGAGCACTGAAGGTTTAACTGTAGAGTACGTAAGATATTGCAATTGCAGCTGGGACGCGCCGGTGATGGCTCAGATTGATCTTTCACAAAAAAAGATCAGTGACTTATATTATGATGATGATAACGACGGCGTGGCTGACCAAACGGTCAAGCCAAACGTTCGCGCGTATGATATCCATGGAGTAGATACGGAAGCCCCTACCGTCACAGGTATGGAAATATACAAAAACAATCA
>CAYVGX010000017.1:0-1853 GCA_964451015.1 uncultured Candidatus Saccharibacteria bacterium
TAAACATAAACGTGGGCAAAAACGTCGCTTGAAGAATATCTAGCCAGGCAATGTTATCGATTGTTAATGCCGTAGCGATATATAAGAACAGCACGAACGACAGATATTTCAAAAACTTGGCGTAGCGAGAATAAGATACGAAAATCTGCAGACCCAAACTCACGATTGCGAACACAAGCAAGAAAGTGACATACGATACGCCTGGCAAAATAAGCTGTGCCGATTTAGACATGGCGCCCAAATCTGCTCCAAGGTTCACAGTATTAGCAATAAACAAAATCAGACCCAGCACATACAAAATATATTTGGAATATCTCAGACGAATATTCCCAGCCAAGCCTCGGCCAGTAGCCATGCCAATGCGGGCGCACATTTCCTGCACCACGCTCATTAACGGAAAGGTAAACCATGCCAGCCATAAAAACCCAAAACCGTATTTGGCTCCCGCCTGAGAATACGTAGCGATACCGCTTGGATCGTCATCCGACGCGCCAGTGGTCAAGCCAGGCCCCACAGCATACCAATATCCTTCTGCTTCGCGGAGCGGGCGGTTAATGCCAGCCAGCGCTTTTTCGCTGTTGACGATGGCTTTTTCTAAAGCCTTCGCCGGAGCTTCGGCGACTGTAGTTACTATTTTTTCAGTTTTCATTTATCTTTTGTTTCTTGTTTTAGATTGCTATTTCCTCTATTATCTCACATTTTTTGTCTTTGACAAAATTGGCCAGAAAAGTTATAATTTAGGCTAGTTAAAGGTAAATTAGATTAACAAGTTTGCAAAAAACAAGAATCAATCAACAAATTACCGCTCCTGAAATCCGCCTTCTCAATGATTTGGGAGAGCAATTAGGAGTCTTTTCAATACAAGAAGCTTTAAAATTGGCCGAAGAGCATGGTCTCGACCTTGTCGAAATCTCCCCTGGAGCCAAGCCTCCTGTTGTTAAACTCATCAGTTTCGATAAATTCAAGTATCAACAAAAGAAACTAGAGCAGCAACAGAAGAAAAAAGTGAAAAAAGTGGAAGTAAAGACTATTCGCCTCAGTGCGAAAATCGCTACCCACGACATCACTACCAAAGCCAAAAGAGCCGATGAATTTCTGGCCGATGGCGACTGGGTAAAACTAGAGCTTCGTATGAAAGGCCGTGAACAGGCGTTCGTCGATATCGCTTCCAAGCAACTCGAAATTTTTAAGACAACTTTAACCGTCCCCTATCGGATTGAAGTTCCTCCTAAAAAAGCTGGAAATACGATTAGTATGACCCTGGCGCCGACCAAATAACCATTAATTTTTAAAATGAACTTCCGCCCGGCGGACTTTCATATAGATGTATGCCAAAATTAAAAACTCACCAAGGAGCAGCGAAGAGATTCCGCAAGACCAAAACTGGTAAAATTCTGCATCGTACAAGCGGTCAAGATCATTTTAACTCCCGCGAATCTAGCAAAGTTACTACAAACAAGCGCAGCGACAAGACAATGCACGCGAGCAATAACCGTTTGAAGAAACTCATCGTTCATCAGTAATCCCCTATTTAAATAAATGACAAGAATTAAACGTGGCGTTGCCGCAAGCAAGCGCCGTAAAAATCTATTAAAGAGAGCAAAAGGTTTCGATAACCGTCGTTCTACCAACTTTGCCCAAGCCCGGGAAGCATTATTAAAAGCTGAAAGCTATGCCTACCGCGATCGCCGCAACAAAAAGCGCGATCAACGCGCGTTATGGCTGGTCCGCTTGGGTGCAGCACTCCGCGATAACGGCACTACCTGGAGCAAGTTCGCAGCTAAGCTGAAGACAGAAGGTATTCTGTTAAACCGTAAAGTTCTTTCCGAACTGGCGATCAGAACCCCGGATGC
>CAYVGX010000017.1:1953-9655 GCA_964451015.1 uncultured Candidatus Saccharibacteria bacterium
CGGATAGCAGTCATAACTTTACCGTCTTCTTTAATATCTTCGAAGAACAAGATTTGATCGCGGTTGATCTTCATTTCATCTACTGGACCGTGCAATTCTTCACCTAGCTTAACCAAAGACAATTGAGCTTGTTGCTGTTGTTGCTGTTGGCCTTGCTGCTGGGAACCTTGCAATGGTGGCTGGGTAACCTGTAAGTAGTAGATATCCTTTAAAGTTGCGTACGTTGCGCTTACATCAGATAGCTTTCCGAAGTAAACCTGTCCATTAGACAAGAATACTGCTTGGTAACCGGAAAGCTTTTCTTCTTTTTGCTCCATTGTAGTATTTTCTGCACCTTTCTTAGGGAATAAACGATCGCGGAATAAAATTCCTACTACAATTACTACTAAGATAATTACCGCTAAGATAATCCAAGGCAAATTGGTTTGAGCACCACGGCCTGGAAGATTAGAAGTCAAAGAATCATTTTTTGTTTCGTCTGGCATGTTTATAAAAATTAATTAGTTTAGTTGATATTATTACAGTCTCAGATATAATCTTCAGCACCTCATGACCATACTAAGATGATCGACCGGCGCATGAGTTGCGGCAAGATACAATGGCTGAATTTTAAATGATGCGAGAGAATGATGTATGATCAGCCTGAGTTCTGAGAACAATGTGCCTGTAGTTATTATAGCAGGTAACTGCTTGGTTAAAGGGGCGATATGGCCTTGATTTTTATAGGCAGGTCCTGTGGTCACAGCGATATGTACTGGGTTTGGCTGAGAAGCCTCTACTGCCACTGAAGGATTAGCAACGAACGGCGACCGTACAAGCACGAAATCGCACGACTGCCAAAGCATTAAACCCATTAAACCATCAGTATTGGTTATGCAGGAACTACCAGCCTTCTCACCTATCACCACTTCCGAGATCGAGGCTCGCACAACCGGAATTATCTGTTCTATCTTGCTCACAGGAGTTACTGCAGGCAATACAGATTGATTGTCACTTCCTGCAGCAACCTGAGGCCCTAGCATTCCTGCCAACAGGCTAACAATTGTAATTACTTTATATATCCATGTATTCATTATCGTACCTCTGACTGGTTATTGGTTACCGGAGTATCGCTCTCGCCGGCAACTTGCGGCTTGAGTTCTGTATGAGTGTAACGGTGATAAATAGTAGCAGCATAATTGACCGGACTAGGAAGAGCTTGTTGCAAAAGCACAATAGTGACTAACACAACAACACCAACCGCTAATGTAGGCCATAACCAGGCAACGCGATATGGTTTCATTTCTGTATCCGAAGAATCTTCAATCATGGTAATCTGATTAGCAGCATTGCGCGCATGATTTACTCCAAAGTCGATATTGCTCGCATACGCACTGGTTAAATCTTTACGAGCGGACAACATGGCTTCATGGCGCTTTAAAATACTACGATGTTCTGCAAGTTCGCTCGAAACAGAATCCATGTAACCAGAAAGCTGCAGTACATCTTGCTTTAACTGCTCTAGTTTAGTGCGGGTAATAAGCGACTGTAATGTATGATGCTGCGCTGCAACAGGTTTCTTCACTACACGGATTGGTAGACTCTCTAATTCGCTAATCACTATATTTTCTACAATAGTAGGCGCTAAAGCTCGTTTGATAGTGTCTTTAGGAGTCACAGAATCTATAGAAATCTTTGGCGCACGTACCGCATCTTGCTGCGCAGCCTGTTCTGGGGAACTAGTTTTACCTGTAGCTAAAATATCATCTAAACTAAGGGTAACATTTTCTACCACATTATCTTCCATTTCCGGTACAAATTGATCACTTTCCGCCGCCACGCTCGGATTTAAGAACTTATGCAATTCTGTTTGCGTGGTGTACCAATTCCGGCCGATCTTGCTAGCTTCAATCTTTCCTAAACGACAAAGCAAGCCTAAATAATCCTGGTGATAGCCAGTGATTTGAGAGGCTTGAGACAACGAAATCCGATGAGGAAAATTTGTTTGAATTATTACCGATTCCAAGTTATGTTTGTTTCAAAAATTAGTTTTTGATTGAAATCATTATAACATATTTTGCCAAATTTTGCGTATGCTTATGCAGTACTACAAAACTTTTTATACTTGACGGCCTTATAAACTAAAATGTAATATTAAAATAACTTAATCACTCGCAATTTTACTCTTATGCCAAGACCTTTAGCTGGTTTTTCTCAAGACATCCTCCTCCACCTCAAACAGAACGGCCCGTTAATGCTTCATCAATTGTATGAAGAATTTCAGCAACGCGCTAACAAGAAAAAAATATATGATACTGTATTCCGCTTATCCACACAAGGAGTGGTTACATTGCAAAATGACCGCTATAGCGTAAGTGATGATGCAAATATCTTAATGCACACCATCGCCAAAGAGCGCGACGGAGTATGGAAAATGGTGATATTCGATATTCCTGAAAAGCAGCGCCAAGTGAGGAATATTCTGCGCGCCAAACTTATCTCCCTCGGCTTCAAAAAATGGCAAAATAGCATTTGGATTTCTCCCTATACTTTAGCTGCAGAAATTGAAACAGAACTCAATGAACTTGCCGCGCAATATTTCATTCGGTTGATTAAGACCAAAGATATCAACTTTACTGAAGACTTAGAAAACATGTTCCTTGAATCAGTAAAATAATGCTCAAAATTAAAACCCGCGTCCGCGGGTTTTTAAAGTTCTGAAATTAGATACTCTGACCGCAAAATGCGCAGCGCTTTGCATCTACATGTACTGTACTCAAACATTCCTGACAGGATTTAGTAGTCGGCAACTCATCTTTCTTCAAGCGGGACATCAACTTTTGCATAGGCAGTACGACGAAAAAATAAATCGCCAGCGCTACCATCAAAAATCCGATCAGTGCATTCAAAAAATTACCATACTTAATTGAAGCATCGTTGATAGTTAGAGTGAGCTTCGAAAAATCAGGCAGCTTAGCAATGACCGAAATAAACGGAGTTAGTAAATCTTCTACCAAAGATTTAACCACCCCTCCAAAGGCGGCACCGATAACAACACCGACTGCCAAGTCGACTACGTTCCCTCGCATAATGAATTCTTTGAATCCTTTTAGCATATTATTTTAGATTAATTAATTATATTTTATCATCTCTCATGTATACCAGCAAAGCTGCTACTTGCTTGCCTTTACATGCTTTTCACACCGGCAGTGCTTGCCGATAAATTCGTCGAAATATTCCTTGCCGTAATCGTAACATAGCTCTTCACCTGGCTTGATATTCCGCTTGGCCCGAAACTTAATGCGCTGTGCATACTGGATCGGTTCGCAGTTCTGCTTCACACACGAATGATTGATGTACCGGGCAATATTATCCCGCCCACTCCCATCGATGGTCCAAGTCTTACCCAGAGAGAATAAATATTTGCCGCCCTTTTTTTGCACCTGCTCGTCATTGAGCAACGGTCCCACATATTCGATAATGAACGCACCTTTCTTGATAGGCGCGGTAGCAAACAGGCCCAAGCCACTATGGCTCTTTTTAACCACCAAAATATCCCGCAAATCTTTTTGTTCTTTTTTCATATTCGTTTAAATTAACTTTCCAATAGTACCATTTTTAAAATTGCGAATCAAGAAATAAAAAAACTACCGACTCTCGCCGGTAGTTTTTTTGTGGTTTTATTTAGCAAGCTGTTCGTCTATAAGCTTCTTGAATTCATCTTTTGGCAGTACTTTATTATACTTCACTCCGTTGATAAAAAATGTTGGAGTAGAATTGACTGTTGCATTAGTACCATCTTGAACGTCTGCGGCAATAACGTCGGCATACCTACGGCTTTCTACTTCGGACTTAAACTTGCCTGTATCTAAACCCAATGCTGCGGCATAGCCAACAAAGATTGGCAATGGATCAGGCGACTCAGTCCACTCAGATTGATGCTCATACAACATGTTATTCATTTCCCAGAACTTGCCTTGCGCGCCAGCTGCTTCGGCAGCTTCGGAAGAAATATGCGCGTTAGGGTGAATGCTGTCTAATGGGAAATTACGGAACACGAAATTAACGTTAGGATTATCTTTATAATCTGCCAATACTTCTTTTACAATAGGCTCTGCTGCACCGCATGCCGGACACTGATAATCTCCAAATTCTACAATAGTCACCTTCGCGTCTTTACTGCCGGTCATGTAATTATTGGAGCGGACCAAATTCTTGCTGTCGATTACTTCGCCAGGAGTTTTAGGCTGCGGATTGGCAAAGAATGCAAGCAAGACTCCCCCAATCACAACTACGACCGCTATGGCAATTAAAATTTTCGCTTCTTTAGACATTTTGTTCCTTTGCTGTTCCATCTGGATTAGTAGATTTCCAGTGAACGATTAATAGCGCAATAATAACTGTGAAAGCTACGAAAGATAATAGCGGGATAGTAACAAAACCAAACCACTCTATATATTTAGTAGTGCAGGATACTCCGGCAATACATGGCGCGGCAGCTTCTGGCAAGATTTTGTAATATAACAAGTTATGATATAAACCTATTGCCCAGCCGATTGGCAACAGCACGAAAGCTGGTAAGAGAATGTCGCGGCTTTTCTTATAAATAGAGAATCCCAAAATAACCACTAAAGGATACATGGCAATTCTTTGGTACCAGCACAGCACACATGGCGGGAAATTAGCGATTTCGCTAAAATACAGACTGCCTAACATGGCAACCAAACTGATTGCCCAGGCAAAATATAAGCTATTGTTTTTGATAAAATTTTTCATAAATTCATTATAACATAGGGCCATTTTCTATGGAAAATGCTAAAATATTAATATGAAAAAAATAATTATTTACGCAATTTTTATTGCAAACCTTCTCGTCACTGCAGGGTTTTGGTGGCATTTTTCTGGAGGATTACTAGTCACAGGAAATATTAATTCAGCCTTTATCGCAATTGCACGATTAGCAGGACTGCTGGCCACGCAGTTGGCTTTGGTTCAACTGATCTTAATCGGTAGAGTAAAATGGGTAGAAAGCCAATTTGGATTGGATAAGCTTTCCCGCATTCATAAATGGAATGGTTATGCAGTACTATTATTAGTCATTGCTCACGTAGTATTGTTGACTCGCGCGTATTCAGTATTTAATGAAGTAGGTTTTATAAATCAGTTTCTAACTTCCATTACCGGCAGTGATGATATTTTACAGGCTTTCTTGGCAGTGATTATTTTATTTGTGACAGTAGTATTATCGATTACCATTGTTCGCAAAAATTTAAAATACGAAAGCTGGTATTATGTGCACTTTCTGAACTACGCTGTGTTTATTTTGTTCGTCGGGCATCAATTAGAATTGGGCATGAGCGCAGAAAGCACTCCTTTTGCAGCATACTGGATAGCTACGTATGCTTTCACTGCTTTGCATATTTTATATTTTCGCTTCTTTCTGCCAGTGTGGCATCTATATAAATACGATTTTACTATTAGCAAAATTGAAAATCTCACCAACGCGACCAGTATATATATTTCCGGCAAAGAACTTACTCGTTTCAAGCGTCAGTCCGGCCAATTTTTCATTTTTAGATTTTTACAAAAAGGCTTTTGGTTGCAAGCTCACCCATTTTCTTTATCATGGGGCGCGAATAACAATGAGCTAAGAATCACCGCAAAAAAGTTAGGAGACTTTACTTCTCTGATGCCGCAACTCTCGGTAGGGACAAAGGTACTTATCGACGGACCGCATGGTGTATTTACAGCCAAACAAATTAAACAGCAAAAGGTCTTGCTGATTGCCGGCGGTATCGGCATTACCCCTATCAGATCTTTAACCGAAGAACTTGCAGGCAAGACAGACCTTACTGTCATTTATAGCGCAAAGACCAAGGCAGACGCCGTGCTCTTAGATGAATTACTAACTATTCAGGCAGGGCGTAATTTCCGGTTAATTCAAATTTACGACGGAGAGCAAATCCCTGGCGCAGAATTCGGACGACTAGACAAGGACAAGCTTGCGCAATTAATACCAGACATTCCTAACTACGATGTATTTTTGTGCGGACCACCTCCAATGATGGCAGCCCTAAAAACCTCCTTGCACGAGCTAGGACTTCCTCGTAAACAACTGCATTGGGAAAGATTTGCCCTCTAAAATAGGATATAAAAATCACTTTTCACGAAGTGGTTTTTATTTTATATTTAATTAAGAAAAAATTGTCCACAATATTGGCTTGACTAAGCCAAATTAAATTTTTACAATGAAACCTTAAACCAAAAAACAATTTTCTTTGTCCGTGGAGGTTTAAGTACGGCAACAAGGAGAGTTATGAGAATCTTAATTCTAAGCAACGATACAGCCTATGCAAAAAAATTGAAAAATTGTTTAAAGGAAAATCACTTCACGGTTGATTCAGGCTCACTCATCGAACACCAGGCGTTTTGGACCAGGTCAACAAATTACGACCTTCTAATCGTTGAGCATAATAGCAATACTGCTAGTCATACTATTGCCAAAGATATTCGCCGCCTAGGAAAAACAATGCCGATTTTAGTAATCGTCGAATCACTGTCCAGTCATGAAGCGATTGCACTATTCAACTGCGGCGTAGACGATTATACGAGCAAGTTCACATCTTGCTCCGAAGTAATTGCCAGAGCAAAAGCGTTGTTGCGCAGACCACAAAGTTTACACTCTGAAACATTCACTATTGATGACTTAACGCTAAACTGCACCACCTATACTGTATCGCGAGGAAAAGAACATATTACCTTAACCAAAAAAGAATTCGGCTTATTAGAATACCTCCTCCGCCATCAAAATCGAGTAATGACGCGCACCGATCTCATCGAGCATGTATGGGATATCAACGCCGATCTGTTTTCCAACTCCCTCGAAACGCATATTCTCAATCTGCGCAAAAAAATAGAGCGCCCCGGACGACCAAAACTCATCCATACTATCTCTGGAAGAGGCTATAAAATCAGCGTCCAGCAGTAAAAAATGGCGTTGACTACACCCAATCTTTTCCCTACAATTAAAGACTACAAGTAATTATTTCAACGCATATGTGGTCAAAAGTAAAGGAATTTTTCGGCAACGTAGCCAGTGCAATCATTAGCATTGTCTTAGTAATCGCTTTAGTAATTGCTGGGATTCTTATTGCCAACAAAAACAAAAATACCCAAGAAAATACTTCTAATAAAAATCCTGAAGTATCTCAGGTATTCGAACCTTCTATCGGTACCCCGCTTCCCGCAGACGTTACTACAGAGCAAGGAACAACCCAAACACCGGTTCAGGACTCAGGCACAGTTGCTGGAGAAAATACTACAGAACCTTCGGAACCGGCCGCTACATCTTCAAGCACCACGTCCTACGTTGCACCAACCTCAGGCATAGACCCCACTTCTCCCATCCCATATTATAATGAAACCTACGGCATTCGCATCACTTTGCCTGCACACACAAAAATTTCCGAACGACCAGCTTTCATCTCCTTTGGTAATTTGTTTACCATAAATATAGTGAGCAATGCAGAAAGCTTAGATACTATTGCTTCTGAATTATCCCATAGCCCAGAAGTAAGTAATGTGCGACCTACTATATTATCTGGCACGCAAGCCTTAGCATTTGTCACTAAAGAAGCTACTGGCTATGTGGTTGTGAAAAACAACAAGACCTACTATCTGATCGGACAAGATAGATATATTACCCAAATAAAGATATAAAACT
>CAYVGX010000018.1:0-9582 GCA_964451015.1 uncultured Candidatus Saccharibacteria bacterium
ATTAGACTTCCCATGAACCGGCGGTTCTTTCACACTCACTTTATACACTGGCAAGTTAAATTGATTATCGCCAAAATGTAATTCTGTCTGTTGAATTAATTCTACAGATTGAATTTTAGAAGACGGCTTTGCCTTAACAATAATTTTCATAGCTTTAAAGTAAAACCGCCAAACGGCGGTTTTCTCTGGTGCACCCGACAGGATTCGAACCTATGACCTCCCGCTCCGCAAGCGGACGCTCTATCCAGCTGAGCTACGGGTGCACGTCCAAATTTCTTTCACCTGCTCGTGACAGTTCCGCTTTTCAGTGGCCTGTACATTCGCTAGTTCAAGAAATTTCTCCTTTTAAATTTTCACTTAACTTTCGAGCTCGTTTAGGCTCGACTCGTTACACTCGTCTTGCCTACTCGCTCTCAGCCCAAGCGAAAATTTATAAAATCTATCAAATAACTGCTTTATCATACAATATTTCTATAGATATTTCAAGTCAAAAAAGTTATACTATATATTATGCAACAACGAGTACAAAAATTTCTGAGTGAGGCCGGTATCGCGTCTCGCCGAAAAGCGGAAGAATTTATCAAATCCGGGCAAGTTTCCATTAATGGCCGAAAAGCCCAGCTTGGCGATAAAGTTGATCCAAGCACAGATATAGTTAAAGTATATGGCAAAGTAATTAAAAGCCGTTCGGAAACGATCTACATCGCCTTATATAAACCCAAAAATTATGTGGTCAGCAAACGCGACCCTCAGGGGCGCAAAACTATTTTCTCTCTGCTGCCGGAAGACCTGCAAAGTAAAGTGCATAATGTCGGCCGCTTAGACTTTGAAACAGAAGGCCTACTCATCTTAACCAACGACGGGGACCTCACCGAGCAATTAGCACACCCCAAATATGAGCACGATAAGGAGTACGAAGTTATCACAGCCGAAGAACCAAAATCCCGTCAACTAGAACTTCTAAGAGACGGTATCGAATTGCCGACTGGCCTCACCTCCCCTGCTCAAGTTAAACAGCGCAGCGGAAAAGTTTATATTACTATCCATGAAGGCAAAAAACGCCAAATTCGCCGTATGTTCAATGCTGTCGGTTTAGGCGTAACAAACCTGAAAAGAATCCGTATTAATAAATACACCCTCCCCAAAGAATTGAAGCCTGGAGATTTTGTAGCTATTAACAAATCAGACATCCTCTAATGTCTTTACAGAAACCTTCTCAGCAAAAACCACATACCCGATCGTTATCTGTCACAGTTATCGCAACTCTTCTCACTATTTTGTTTTTCCTATTAGTGGGCTATGTGGTGCAAAAAAACTTATACCAAAGCAGGTCATACATTACACATCCTAAAATGGGGTTACCTATCGTACCTCCAGATCCTATCCCACCACAGGAATCAAATACAACAGAACTGCCGCGCACGGCACAACTTTCGGTACCATTTACCCCTCAGGCTCCAACCGCCAACTGGGATGAATTGCATAATGAATCGTGCGAAGAAGCCAGCAGCATCATGGCGCATGCATTCTTTACCAACATCTCTTCACTACCTGCTGAATATGTAGAATCCGAACTCACTGCTCTTACAGCATGGGAAGACACGCAATTCGGATATCATCTAGACATAGACACAAACGAAACTGCTACATTGCTTAAAGAATTTTACAAGCTTAATGCCGAGATTAAACCACTGTCAAAAAATGCTATTAAGCAGGCGCTGTCTGAAAATAAATTAGTGCTCCTGGCTGCACATGGTCAACTTCTCAAGAACCCCTATTTTAAGCAGCCTGGACCACCCTATCACATGCTTGTGATTACCGGGTATACAGAAGATACCTTCATTACCAATGATCCTGGCACCAAGAGGGGCTACAATTACCCGTACACGTATGATATCTTATATAAATCCTCTGGAACGTGGTCGCACGATCTTCATGCAGTCGATCTAAACATTAAAAATATAATTATTGTAAGCAAATGAAATTACTTTGGTCTTATTTAAAAAATTACAAAAAACTACTATTCTTAGCGCTCTTTTTGGCGGCCATTAATCAAATCTTTTCCTTATTAGACCCTCAAATCTTTCGCATCCTGATCGATAAATACGCCAGCCGTGCGCACGAACTGAGCTCATCGGATTTTTTAAGCGGAGTTGGCTTGCTATTATTAGCAACTATGGGGGTCGCGTTCGTGTCGCGTGTAGCAAAAAATTTCCAGGACTATTACACTAATGTTATTACTCAGAGGCTAGGAGCAAAATTATATAACGATAGTGTCACCCACTCCTTCTCTCTCCCCTTTGCCGTATTCGAAGACCAACGTAGCGGTGAGTTTTTATCAAAACTACAAACAGCCAGAAACGACAGCCAAAAACTAATCCAGCTATCTATCAACACCCTCTTCTTCACGTTGATCGGGATCATCTTTGTCCTTGTATATTCGTTTATCGTGCATTGGAGCATTGGTCTAGTCTACACTTCCATGATTCCTATTGTAGGGTTAGCAACCTTTTGGATTACTAAAAAAATTCGGGACGCGCAGACTGTCATCGTAGCAGAGACCCAAAGCCTTGCGGGAAGCACGACTGAAACTTTGCGTAATGTCGAACTAGTCAAGTCGCTTGGTCTGGAGCACCAGGAAATCAACCGCCTGAACACTACTAATGAACAGATATTACAGCTCGAATTGAAGAAAGTACAGATGATCCGCACCTACAGCTTCATCCAAGGAACGATTATCAATGCGCTGCGTATGGCATTGCTGTTATTAATGCTCTGGCTCATTTTTACCAACATAATTTCTTTAGGTGAATTTTTCAGCTTGCTGTTTTATTCGTTCTTTATCTTTAACCCATTAGCCATGATTGGCGATGTTGCTACGAGTTATCAAGAAACTAAAGCAAGTCTGCAAAAGCTGGAAGAAATTTTAGCACAAGAAAAAGAAAAGTATACCGAAAATCCAGAACCACTACAGAAAATTCAGCACATCACTTTCAACGACGTATCATTTGATTACAATGCCGGCACCGAAGCTGCTATCAAAAGTCTCAACCTCGACATTCCAGCTGGTAAAACAGTTGCTTTTGTTGGTCCGTCTGGAAGCGGTAAATCCACTACAATTAAATTGCTTGTGGGTTTATACAAGCCTACGGAAGGAAAAGTATTATACAATGGCATTGCGGGAGATAAAATTGATCTCGTAGCATTGCGTAACCGCATTGGCTTAGTAGCGCAAGATACACAGCTATTCTCCGGTACTATTCGCGAAAACCTCTTATTCGTATCTCCAGACAGCTCTGATGAAGATTGTATTCTTGCCCTGAAATCTGCAAGCGCAGACTCCCTCCTGGAACGTGGAGGTAAAGGACTCGACACAAAAATCGGTGAAGGTGGATTAAAGCTTTCCGGGGGCGAACGACAGCGCTTAGCAATCGCCCGCGCCTTACTGCGCAATCCGGACATCCTTATTTTCGACGAAGCAACTTCGAGCCTCGATTCCCTAACGGAGCAGCAAATTACAACTACTATTCAAGAAATCGAAAAACAACGGCCAGAACTAATTCGCATCTTGATCGCCCATCGCCTTTCGACAATTACCCATGCTGATACTATTTATGTTTTAGAAAAAGGCGCGTTGGCAGAATCGGGTAATCATGAAGAGCTTTTAAAACAAAATGGTTTATATGCAGCGATGTGGCGACAGCAAATCGCGAGCGAATAAAAAAAGAAAGGGACAATTTTGTCCCTTTTTTAATTTTACTCACTTACGCAATTATAAGTGTGCAATATCTTGGTCTGTATAATTATCTAGCAACCATTGGTATCCGATAGGCTGCCCTTCTATTACGGAAAAAATAAAAATTTTGAATCCTATCAATGAATCAGCAAAGGTATTTGTAGCTCTGGATAAATCTTGACAGAGTATCGACCTTCCTACATTTTCTTCCGCATTGTCATCATTCGCTGTATTCATTAATTTAGCAACGAAATCGCTTTTTAGTTTGACTGGTGTTATATTAACGGTTCGACTAGAAAAACCTAAGCGCCGTAGTTCGGGAGGTCGGTAAAAGCATAAAATTAAATCTCCTGTTTCTCCCGGAACTAATCCAAAATAAATATTTTTACTGTTATTGCTTTTTTCAATATTTATGCGATTTAGGCATAATTCTGTATTTTTTCTCGTTTGTTCAGTTGTTCTTGCAGCCATACTTCCTCCACGCTTATTTTATTTCTTTTGGTTTTTTAGATTCTCCAATTCTTGCATGATCTGTTTCATACTAGATTGAAGATTGTTTAATGTAGCCATAGTTGCTTTGTCGTGCAGATCATCTTCCTGCTCGTCTTTTTCAATCTCGTCTACATCCTCTTGGATTTCATCGATATCCTTTTCGATCTCTTCGACATCCTCTTGGATTTCATCGATGTCTTTTTCAATACCCTCAACGTCTTCCTGAATCTCGTCGATATCCTCTTCAACCTCAGCAAGACTTTGAGTGTTGCGGTTGACGGTCATTTGAATAAACAACGCCAAATAAATTGCTTCGAGAGACACCGCAGTCGTTAGAACGAGCAGTACAGTATCGATCGCAACGCCAAAAAATACAAACACGAACGCGGCAAGGAAAAGTATGCTATGAACCACAAGTGAAGCGGTTGAACCGATCCATACAGTAAACCGTTCAGCAATAGTGGTTTTTTGTGCTTTATCCTTAACCATACATACTTCGTGAATGACAAAATAAAAATACTACCCTACCTCAGTATTTATCTGAGCACAGTATATCAAGCTATTTCCGCTTGATCAAGGGAAATTGGTTGCGTGCCTGCGCAACACCAGGTACACTGCTAAAAGATTTTATAATCTGCATTCGAAAATATAAAGGAGAAAAAATGACACAATTAAAGAAAGCGTTCTTAATTATAGTATGTGTTTTACTGTTTACCAGCATATCACATGCTCAACGGGCAACTGATGTTTTTCAGGCTTCAGTCACCCATAACACAAGCAAATTGATAACTATCGAATTTTCCCAAGATGTGACTGAAAATATGGAATATTATGAAGTGGTCGGTATGAATAAGACTATAATGTTTGGGGACTCCAAACTTATCAATGCCCTGCATTATCAGCCGGGCCTACTAGCTTATAGAGTAATCGCCGATGGCAAACTCATTATGCTAGAATTTGTAGCTAAACAGCCCGATCTAGCAACCCGTTCAGACATCATCAATCGGGTGATTAAGATCAGCCAAAAGATAATTGCCCCAAAAAGTCAATTAGAGGTAGATGGATATGACCCATTGCTATCTTTGAATATAACTGGAGATAGCAAAAAAGTTCCCCCACCTATCTTCAAAAAGAAGGCACTACCTTCAGGTAGCAAGCCCATTTAACAAAACAGTGCGCAATAGCACTATGCTCGCAAATTTTATTTTGCGAGTTTTTTTTAACAAATGATATAATAACGATATGAGTTTAGACGCTCTGAAACAAAAGTTCAAAGGAACAATCAACACCGACGAAGCAACACTTCATAAATATTCTCGCGATGCGAGCATTTTTGAAATTCACCCTAGCATCATAGCAACGCCAAAGGATGCACAAGATATCGAATCACTGGTTCGCTATGTCTCTGCGGAAAAAAGCACACACCCCGAATTATCGCTTACCGTACGTGCCGGTGGTACCGACATGACTGGAGGCAGCATTAACGATTCAATCGTTATCGATGTGGTCAATTTAAATAAAATCTCCAACCTCACCAAAACCGAAGTGACCACAGGTAGCGGTGTCTTTTTCCGAGATTTAGAACCCAAGCTAATTGCAAAAAATGTTATCATGCCTGCCTATCCTGTTTCCAAAGCATGGTGTGCTGTGAGCGGAATGGTTGGCAACAACTGCGGCGGAGAGAAGACATTCAAATACGGACAAGCAAAAGATTATGTTATGGAATTAGAAGTCATTCTGGCGGACGGCAATACGTATACAGTGAAGCCACTTACAGAAAAAGAGTTGCAGAAAAAAATTGCGCAAAACGATTTTGAAGGAAATCTTTATAAGCAAGTATACGATTTGGTTCAAAACAATTACAAAACAATTACCAATGCCAAACCTTCTACCTCTAAAAATTCGAGTGGCTACTATCTATGGGATATTTGGGATGGTAAAACATTTGATCTCACCCAACTATTCTGCGGCTCACAAGGAACTCTAGGCATTATTACCGCTATCAAATGGCGTCTCGTACCTCTGGATCGTGGGCGCAGATTGGTCGTATTTTATCTGCATGACTTAAAACTTCTCGGCGAAATAGTCAATCATGTGAATGAAATGAAGCCAGAAAGCTTTGAAGTATTTGACGACCAAACCTTCAAGTTGGCTACTAAGTACTGGAGAGAAATTATTCAGCGCATGCCAGGATCCAAGCTTGCATTGTTCTGGCACTTTTTACCAGATCTCTGGAACAGCTTATGGGGACGATTGCCTAAGCTAGTACTGCTGGCAGAGTTTACCGGACCAACCCAGGCAGATGCCGATCATCAGGCCAGTCTTGCCGCCCACAACATCGAACATCATTTTAACTTGCCAGTCAAAATATGCACGAGTTATGAAGAGTCCCAAAAATACTGGGGCATGCGCCGAGAAAGCTATAACCTGCTTCGCCAGCATAACGCGCGAAAAATTTCTGCACCATTCATAGAAGATATTGTAGTTCATCCGGAACAGCTCCCTTCTTTTCTTCCGGAACTGCAAAATATTCTCAAAAAATATCCGGACTTTATCGCCACCATTGCTGGGCACGCTGGCGATGCCAATTTCCATATCATTCCTCTCATCGACATAGAAACCGAAGAACATCGCGCGCAGATTGTAAGCATGAGCAACGAGGTATTCGACCTTGTCTTGAAATACAAAGGGTCGATGGCTGGCGAACATAACGATGGATTAGTGCGAGGTCCATTTTTGGAGCACATGCATGGCACGAAAATATTTACCTTATTTAAAAAAGTGAAGCAGATATGTGATCCGCAAAATATTTTCAACCCTCACAAAAAAACTGATGCCAACATGGAATACTACGTTGAGCACTTGCGGCATAATTAAAAAACTTCTCCTCACCAATTGGTAAGGAGAAGTTTTTTATTTCAAGCTTGTAAGCCAGTTATCCAAGAAGCGAGAAGTTTCTGCAATATGCTCGTCATTTTTAAACGTATGTCCGGCGTTCAGTACAACATGCAACTCCTTTTTGCCAGGCAACGCATCAAATAATATTTGCTGATGCTTAACAGGAGTCACGTCATCCTCGCTACCCACCATCATCAAAACTGGCATAGTTAAACGATCTATATGCGTAAGCACATTATAATGCAATCTATCTTCCATATGAGACCAGGGCAGACGCTTCACTAAACCAGGCTGAGTTGTACTGACCCGCTCTTTCCAACCGCTTTGCTTCCACTGGTTAATATCCTCGACCCCATGGGCTTCTACACTCAATTCGCCCGATACAACGGTAGAAATAGGAGCAAGGCCTTTAATGTCTTCAGGATAAGCTTCTGCGTATAACGCCGTACAAATCCCCCCAAGACTATGTCCCATCACACAAAAAGGCTCTTTGTAAAACTCCTGCGCTTTTGTCCAGTGGATTACATCTTCCAAGTCTTGATAATAACCGGTAACCGTTGCGTGTTCATATTCTCCTTCGCTTTCACCAAACGTATCCCGGGCATCAAAACGCACTACTACATATCCATGCTGTTTAAATACTTTAGCCCATTCATTCAAAAATGGCCTGTCCTTGCTCGCCCCAAGACCATGCATCAAGAAAGCTAATCCTTTCACATTTTCTGGCTTCTCCAACAAAACAGCAATATTTTTATTGTCTCTATTTTTTATAAATACTTTTTCCATAGTTAAAACTTTACCAATCGCAAAGATGTCTGTCTACCGCCGTACGATGCAATATAAACATCGGAACCGACAATCGCTGTATCTAATCCAGCAGCCCATTGATTTTCAAAACCAGTAAAAGAAGATTCTATCGCCTGACCTGAAGTCTTAAACACTTTCGTGTTGGCAGACGAATTACTAGCAGGTACAGCTACAACTTCAAAGCTTCCGTTGTTTTGTATAAAGTTACCGGCATCGACTCGCACTCCTCCAGAAAAACTAGGAGGAAATGCCATAAATTCGCTTGCCAGTACAGCTTTATCATTAAATACTTTTATATGCGGGCCGCCGCCTGCGCCCGGTGCCGTAACAAAACCACCTTCATATTTACCTGATGGAGAAAACGCAGCCACATCGACTCCTCCCGTAAAAGCAGGACTGTAAGCCATCACTTCTTTTTTCAATACCCCTTTATAAGAAAACACTTTGATGTGCGGGCCGCCGCCTGCGTCCGGTGCCGTAACAATTTCCGGAACATCATCACCATCTATATCTGCACAACTCACCCGTACTCCGCCATGGAAATTCGCGCCGTATGCCATAAACTCGGATACCATAGTGCCGTCGGAGGAAAATACTTTGATGTGCGGGCCGCCGCCGGGACCAGGCGCAGTGACAATCTCATCTTTCTTATCGCTATTCACATCACAACTACTCACATCCACTCCACCTCGAAACACGTCTCCATAGGCAAAAAATTCTTTTGTTAACTTTCCATCGGTATCAAATTCTTTTACAATTGTGCGGCCATTGCCACCAAAAGCAGTGCCGACTAAAAATTCTGGATCGGTATCAGAATCAAAATTTGCTCCGGAAATATTAGCACCACCTTCAAATTGGTCGTAAGGAATTATTTCTGCAGGCAGTTTACTGTTAGTACTAGGAGTATTATCCTTGGAAGGAGTGTTTGATTTTGGAACATCCACAACTTTAGGATTTTTATTTACTACAGGCACAGACAATACTTTTGCAGAAGTCAAACTCTGATATGGATTAATCGGATTATTAGTGCCTGGTTCACGGATTTCAAAATGTAAATGAGGTGCCGTTGTTTCTGCGTTTCCGCTATCTCCTACAAAACCCACTGCTTGTCCTTGCACTACTTTGCTGCCTTGGTTAATATTTGCCGCAAACGCATTATTATAACCTCCCTTGCCGTCGTCTGTACCAGGAGTATCATTGTTTAAATGCAGATAATTATATTCATATCCATCTTCATCGACTATAGTAAGACTCCATCCCCAGGTTGCTTCATCTTTGGTAAGAAAACTCACTACTCCATCCACTACCGCTAAAGCTGGCGTCATTTTAGAAGCCATTAAGTCGTTCCCTTCGTGCGAACGCCCGCCTGTTCTTGGATCGCCATAATCATTAGTGTATTGAGCACCATTTAGAACAGGAAAAATAATTGATCTTGTTTGTTCTGCAGCTTGTACATGCGTATACTTTCCATACGGTGCGACGGTCATACATAATGCAGTAAATATAATCAGTTTTTTTATTATTTTTGATTTCATAATGTTTGTACTAGATTTACATTTTAGCAAAACTCACCATTATTTTCTACTTTTGCTGTGTTATACTGTTAATAATTAAACGTAACAAATATGAAGATATTTCGCGATTACACA
>CAYVGX010000019.1:0-9575 GCA_964451015.1 uncultured Candidatus Saccharibacteria bacterium
TGTTTTAGTCCCCTTTTTCATATCTTGACTATATTATACAATTATGTTATAATTTATACAAGTGATTAATTAAATTAATCTTATATTTTAAAATTTTAACGGAGTGAAAATGAAAATTATAAAAAATAAATCTACTTTGTTTATCTTAACCGTCACTTTTCTATTTGTCGGTGCATGGTCACCTACTATAGTCGAACAAACGGTAAAGCATTTTACACAAAGCGAACATTATGAGAATCAATCATTTCTCATAATTTGTATCATAGCAGGAACTGCTGGATACATTATCGGACGGATAAAAAATTTACTTTTACCCAACCCCGACAAGTTTATTCTTATTTCAGCCAGCTTCGCTTTTGGAGTTTCAATCTTCTTGATGAGCCAAGTGTTGACCAACCCGAATGAAGTTTATAAGTTCTACAGTATTCCTTTTATAGCATTTCTATTTTTATCCTATGTGCTAATTCCAAAAAATGGAAAGGTTAGGATAATAGAAAACTATGATAACCCAAAACTTGTAACCGTTCGATCAATAAAAAACAACTAAAGATTTACACAAATTATAAGGCGAGAGAAATTCAATATTAGAATTTCACTCGTCTTTTTTCTATTTTATTAACGCAGTGGCGAGAACACCTGCGGAAACCAAAACACCACCAATCACATTTCCCATAGTTGGCTTTTCGCCAAGAAAAGCGAATGCCAAAATGATTGTTAATGCCACAGATAGCTTATCGATTGGCGCTACCCTACTGGCTTCTCCAAGCTGCAATGCTTTGTAATAAAATAACCACGACAAGCCTGTTGCTAAGGCAGATAAAATTAAGAATATCCAAGAAAAACGGGAGATCTTAGAAATATCTCCAACATTGCCCTGAAAGAGCACGATCAACCAGGCAAAACCCACAATAATTATTGTACGGATTGCTACAGCTAAATTACTGTCCACTCCTTTAATGCCAATCTTTCCAAAGATCGCCACCAAAGAAGCAAAGAATGCGGACAACACCGCATATACAACATAATTCATATTTTTTACCTAGGAGACAGAATTTATTTTCTCACTAGTCCTCGGTCAATTGTGCAGTAGCAATTGACCTGCGGAATCGTTCGTAAAAGAAATCCTGTCTCCCTACTTCCTTAAAATTCAACATCCTATGATTTAAGGAAAGACTCTGAGCCCAGCTTTCCGCCGTAGGCGAAGAAAGCGTAGCGAAGCTATTTCTGTAATCATAGGATGTTGAATTATCTTTATCCCATCATGCTTCCAAATTTGCTTTGGAGCATTTTTTTATGTTTTTTGTTTAAGTCTTCTAATGCTTCACGAATGTTGCGGGCAATATCTCCCCTGTCTCCCACGATACTGTCGGAAACCTGAACGCTTTTTACATTCTGGTTGCCGTCGATAATAATCACAATCTTTTCTCCGCTCGACTTGCCGGTGATTTCTTCTGCAGCTAACATCATTTCGATTTGCTTAGCCTGCTTACGCATTTCGTTTACATCTTTAAGTTTATCTAACAATCCCATTGTATAGTGTATTTAATAATTAATTATTTTATTTCTTGGGTCGCAACTTCATTAGAACCATGTGCCCGCTGTATCGAGAGATAAATACTACGCACAAGAGTACCCATGCTTGCGAGCACTAAAATAGCCATAACTAGAAAACCGAGAATAGGAATCAAATATACGATTTCCACTACCACCACACCAATCACCACAGCCTGCCAGTCTACAGTAAATTCTGTCTTTTTACCTAAGAGCTTTACTAACCATGCGCCCACAAACACAGCGCCAAGCAAACATGAAAGCAAAATAAGTAAAATCCATGCGACGAGAACGATCAGAGCGACATAAAACCCTACCATAGACAGCATTAAAGCAATAGCGATAAGAGGAGTTGCAATCATCGCGATTAAGCCTATACCCAAACTCATCCAAAACTTATGAGCCAAACTAGTCACTAAAGAACTACTTTGACCAGGAAAAAGTTTTTGCAAGACCAATGCAGCAACAATAACTGCCAAAAGTTTTATCACAAATCCCAGTGTCACAATTCCAGCAACCATTCCAGCGCGGTCCTTATGTGCAGTTTCATTCGCACTAAAGCGTTCGAACTGCAAGCCCCCCAAGCTTGCTCCGTTCTCTACCTGAGCTTCTGCCGGGGCCTTGTACTTTGCCACATTGCCAAAAACAGTTTTTCCGCCAAAGGAGATGCTTTGCATGGCTTTCAATTCTACATTCCCCGGCATTGCAGCATTAATTGTTAATCTGTCTGCACGCACGCGTACCTGCCCGGCCACAGCGCCAAGCAAAGTCATTTCGCCACCAGCGGCATATAAATCGCCTCCTACAGTAGCTTTTTCATTAGCAATGAGAGTACCACCAGCAACCACCACATCTCCGCCAACACTGCTATTCAGCGTAAGGGTACCGCCGACTGCGCGGACATCTCCGCCGACTGCGCCATTGATATACACTGTTCCACCAGCGACCATTATGTCGCCTTCGACAGTTCCTTCAATTGTCACGTTACCACCGGCAACGATAAGATCGCCTGTGGTATTACTATTCACCAAAACATTTCCGCCTACAACATACAAATTCTTGTGTTGCTCACTACTAGATACAGTCACATTACCGTTTTCCTGTGGGATCACAAACTCTGCTGCACGGACAGCAGATACACCTGAAACCATCACTATGCCAGTCAGGGCCAGTGCGCTCAAACCGGCAAATACACGATTGAAAAATGTCATAAAAATATATTAATAATCTGTTTATATTATAGTCTTTCAGACCCTGCTTTTCAATTAAAATAAAGTAGGAGCAGGCGAAGTTTTGTTAACTGTTTTTTTCACTTTTGTTTTGGCTACTACCGCAGTAGCCGTAGCCTCTTCTGCATGCACAGATGCGTTCTCATATTGTGCCCGTGCATTCCACCACATACAGTACTCGCAGTCCTTGCCAGCAATCGGTATTTTAGAACTATCTAGGCATTGCTTGATCTTAACCAAAGAATCTTCCATCCACGAATCATTTCCTGTATATGGAATAAGCACTACATCGAATTCGATCACCTTATCGAAAGCCTGTTGATCATACTTACCAGTGCAGTACACAAAATAGGCCGTATCCGACACAGGCAATCCATTTTGGCGCAGTAACCACTGATACACCTCGATTTGTTTGCGATAGGCTTCGTGCCATTCGCTATCGAGCTTAGTAACCGGCTCAGTCTTTGCGGTAGCTTTGTAATCCACGACAATATATTCACCCTTCTCGTTAATCCACAAATCATCAATTGCTCCAGATACCACTAAACCAGTTGCTGCATGTCTGCATTGCACTCCCTCAAAATTTTCCCGCCACATATCCAGCAATTCGTGAGGTGCTGGTTTTGCATCAATGCCGTATTCTTCCTGCAGCGGATGCTGCTTATTATTAGTACGATAAAAATCAAACTCTTGTTTCAGTTGAGTATCGACAGCTTTGTTAATTTCAAACGACGGCATCGAAGGCCGCTTAGTACCAAGCTTGTTGTCTATATAAAAGCAGCGCGGACACTGGCGAAACAGGTCGATTTTCGAGCGGGACAGTTTCCAGTTGCTGCCGCCGTAATTCCAATTACTCGAACGATGAGGATTATAAAAAGCCATATAAATAGTGATAATATAGAACAATTATACCACACAGATCTTGCAAAAACCGTTGTTTTTAACTATAATATTTGAGTTATTCTTAATTAATGTACCGAAGTTCATAAATTTCTACATGGGCGATGACGGTAAGGCAAACGCCATAGGTTTGCGTAGGTAAACCGTTCAGTAATAAAAGTCCGCTCGCGGACCAAAATGCACAGACTCTGTTAGAATAAAAATAACTACATATGCGATGGGGTATCGCCAAGTGGTAAGGCAACGGGTTTTGGTCCCGTCATTCCCAGGTTCGAATCCTGGTACCCCAGCCAAAAAAGAAAACCGCCCGTCGGGCGGTTTTTTGTTGCAAAAATAAAAACGCAATTTCTTATTTAAAACAAGGTTGCGTTTTTAAAAAGTAATTCAAATTAGTTGATAACCACAACTTCATCTCCCACCGAAATAGATCCGCGCGAGCAGTGATTATAGTATTTACCAAAATAAATTTCATTGGTATGTTTTTTATCGACAATGCCTAAATGTTTACCTCGGCGATATGTAGCCAAAGTGGCATTTGGTTCTTTTAATCGCTCTGCGTTTCGTTGATCTGTGCTTACAATCGAACAACGAGCGCACAATTTAAGACCTGCACATTCTACATTCCCAATTTGTATTTTTTCCCACTGATCCTCTTCATGAGACAGACAGCCTTTTATTACTATATTAGGTCTAAATCTATCTATAGGAACAGGTTCTACAAGTTGGTCATTAAGGTTACTTAAAGAAGCTTCAGACATAACCAACAGTGAATATGCGTCTGCATAGCCAAGCATAGCATTCCCTTTTCGAGTGGACCTCCGATGATTTTTAGGAATGCGCACTAACCGGCATCGTTCGTGTAAAAAATCACTTAACCACTCCGCAGGTATATCTCCTTGATCTATACCACAACAGAAATCATCCCAAACTTGAACCCGACACTCTTCGCCTAAAATATAATTAGGCAAAGCACAATCTTCGATTCCGCGTGCTGTTAATACTAAGGAGTCATTATTATCTAACAGTGGTTGTATTAAGCACATGCGGGGTGTGTCTCGCTGTGAACGAAACTTATTGGTCACTGGATTGATTATCATCCAATTCCGATCATACTGCAAACCATAGTCATCTATTGTAGAATGTTGCTGCAAAATACCCCCTAACGATTTCACGGGGTAAATAAATAAGTTACTAATTTCCATCGTTCCTCCCAAAAGATAATTTATATCAATTTAGTGTACTGATGCATAATCATAAAGTCAATACATGCGATTAATCATTTATCAATATACATTTTTGTTATATAATTACCCCATGAATATAAACTATGTTGCGGTGCTTGTCGCCGCTATTGCGCAATTCATTTTTGGCGCAATCTGGTATATGCCGATTTTCGGCAAGATCTGGGGGAAGATTCACGGCTTTGACACGCTTCCTAAAGACGTCCAAGAACAAATGTACAAAAGCATGTGGCCTTGGCTCATTGTGCAGTTTGTTATAACTGTAGTTACAAGCGCAGTTTTTGCTCTTCTATACGGCAGCATGTCACCGGAATGGAATACCTACGGCTTTGCTGGTTTTGTATGGTTAGGCTTTATTGTTCCGACCCAGGCTGCGGCAGTCATTTTTGGTGGAACCAAGCCAGAATGGATGGCAACTAAAATTGCTATTATGGCCAGTGCCGCACTCGGCAATATGATGATCCTCGCACTCATCATGAATCTTATGAATTAACAACTACCCAAAAACAGCTCTACATCAGGGCTGTTTTTTGTTATGCTTGTACTATGAAATTTATTCTCTATGCCTGTGCCATTATCTTGCTCTATGCTGGGTACTATATTGTACGAATTATCTATTACTCTCACTATTCCCCTCTTCCTGTTATCGAGCAAAGCGAAACAATTTTAGGTAATGGCTCACCTAAAATCTATATAGCCGCCGGGGATAGTACGGCTGCCGGCGAAGGCGCGTCGAGCACAGAGCATACGTATACTTATAAAATAGCCAAGTACTTGAGTCAAAAGAATTCTATTACCTATTCCAATGTCGCGGTCCGCGGTGCAAAAACAGCAGATGTATTGCACGAGCAGATCCCTAAAATAATCGCAGCCAAGCCCGATATTATTACTGTCTCTGTGGGCGCAAATGACCTTACTCACCTACTAGCTGCAGAGACTATTTTGGAGCAGTATAAAAAAATTGCTGAAGAATTACAGTCTAAGACTTCGGCCACTATATATATGACCAATCTTCCTAACTTTAATGGCGCTAAGCTGTTACCATTTTGGTATGTAGCGATATTAGAACATAGATCACGAGGCATAAATGAAAAACTTATTTCTCTAGAAAACGACCGAGTGAAAATCATTAACATTCACGATTACGGCTGGGGTCACTTTGAAAATATTTCCCAAACCTATGCTGCGGATAATTTCCATCCCAACGATATCGGCTACCAAAACTGGGCTAATGCATTTTTGGAAAAAATATCAGAATGACCTATACTAACTTTATAATTCATTAATAAAACTCTATGAATAAAGCTATTATTGCGGTTCTTATTCTCGCGATTATTGGGGTTGGCGTATGGTATGCCACTAAACCCAAAACAAACAATGAAACTAAAAATGACTCTCAGCAAACCCAAAACCAAGATCAAGCCAGTGTTCAAGACACGTCGCTCAAAAGCTTGCTGGCTACAGGTAAAGACCAAATGTGCACCTATAACTTAACCACCCAAGACGGCAAGGGTTCGGGTACTGGCACGTTTTATATCACCAAAAACAAAAGCCGCGGCGATATCCAAGCCGTAGTTTCCGGCGGCAATACTACCTCTCATATCATTTCTATGGACGATACCGCTTACTTTTGGATTGACGATAGCGATACTGCGTTCAAAATGAACATAGACCAGTCGTCCACCGCAAGTAGCAGCAGCCAAGCGCCAATAGACCCGAATACTAATTATAAATTCGATTGCAAACCCTGGACTGTAGACCAATCCAAATTTACTGTACCGAGCACTATTACTTTTAGAGAATTTGTTATGCCCGCCGTCGCTGTTCCAAGTAACGCGGATCAAGCAGATATCAATCCCGGCTACATTTGCGATAGCTTATCCGAACCTGCAAAATCGGAATGCCAAGCTTCCCTGAAGAAAAGATAATTACATCCAACCGTCCTATATATTAGGGCGGTTTTTTGTTATGATGCGTATATGGCTAAAGTTGAAGTTAAACAAGCGCGCAATGGCATGGGACTATTTGCAAAAATGTCTGTCCAAGACCATGGTGTTATTTTGGAAATCAGAGGAAAGCGCGCCTACTATGCAACATTGTTCAAAGTTGGCGGCACTTATCAGAATAACTGTATTCGATATAGCGAGTGGTATTATCTTGCACCACATGGGAGTATTGGAGAATATATCAACCATTCCTGCGAACCAAATTGCCGAATCGACAAGCGCGGTGGGAAATTATATCTGATTGCTATCAGGAATATTGAAAAATCTGAGGAACTGACATTTGACTATTCAACCCTTACTGCAAGTGACGATATTTGGACAATGACATGCAACTGCGGTACGAAAACGTGCCGGGGTATAGTCAAAAAATACACTACTTTACCTAAAGACTTGCGGAATGAATACATTCAGAAAAATATCATTCCTCAGTATATTTTAAATATCTAATTATACACATATGACAGAACGATTTACCGTTATTCCTGCAGTGCATTTATTTCTTATCAAAAACAATGAAATTCTATTGCTGCGCCGTTTTAATACTGGATTCGAAGACGGTAATTACAGCGTTCCTGCTGGCCATTTAGATGGCCTGGAAACTGCTACTGCAGCTATGATCCGCGAAGCTGCAGAAGAAATAAATATTCACATTGAACCCAAAGACCTAACAATGGTGCATGTCATGCACCGCATCACACCCCAAGGCGAGCGCGTAGATTTTTTCTTCGCCTGTACGCAATGGAAAGATGAAATTAAAATTAATGAACCAGATAAATGCGATGATCTGGGTTGGTATAAAGCAGCTATCTTGCCAAGCAATATGGTTCCCTATGTAAAATCTGCGATCGAACATTTCTTGAATCATGAGTCATTTTCGGAACACGGCTGGAACAGCTAAGTGTACTTTGTACCACAGTTTTGCAAAATAAAAACCAGAGCGATAAACACTCTGGAAAAGGATACTGACAGCTGATTACTAACTTTATTTCGTAGGAAACAGGCACCACACGAGTGCCTTTTTCTTTTTTGAAGTAAATAGCGGTTTCTCGCACTGTAGAGTATCTAATAACTGAAATTTCATTTCCGAAAATTCAACCCCTGGGTATGCTTGCCAATTTAAGACGTAGCCACCCCATTCTTTACTACCGACAGAACTATCTAGCGGGAACAAGACATCACATGAACGGTTGTCTTGTATCATACCCGGTAAGGTTTCGGCAATTAAACTTGCTACCATATGTGCGGGGCATAACCATAAACCCATATCTAATAACGAGTCTATGAGCTTCACTATATCAAATGAAGACTCGCCCATACGCTGGGGATTAAGCGTAAACTCCGCTTGAATAATACCGTATCCCTCCAGGCATACAGACTGAAGAGTGCTGCACGATGCCGCATATTCTGCAAAGTCTTTTAGCTCCATCCACGTTTCAACAGTGGTAGAAAAAAATTGTTCTTCTGCAGGCATCATATACACCCCCACTGGGTGAAATTTAACACTCACATCAGGATATAAAGGAAGCTTGCGCGATTTCTCTACATCATAATTTTCCAGCAGCACCGCCTGATGCTGTTTAGCCACATATTGCAATGTCTGCCCTTTTAACTGTGGTTCTTTGCTTATGCGAGTTACGCTCGGCGCATAAGGAAACAACTTTTGGGTTTGACATATTTCTAATAACCGCCCTGTTGGTAGTATGCCGTATCTCTTGTGGCGTATATCATTACTCACAAGATAATACTTCCATCCACCGCCGAGGTCCTGTGGCATCGAGATTTGCACAACCCTTTTTTTAAAGGGATTAATAACATTAGTTAAATCCACTCCATGATTAATAGGAATGGAAAGTTTATTTGCAACTGTCATAATATATCCTCTTTTTTATATTTTTTATAATGCTTAATTTAAGCAAATTTAAACTATAATGCCATAAACTAGCCAGAAAGTCAAATGCAATGCATAACACACCTTGTCTCCCCTATGCGCTATTTGCTATAATCATCAATATTTACAGGTAAAATAAAATCAGTGAATACTGATTTTTAACATTTTATGGACAACTCCAACACAATCATCAAAGTTTCTAACGTCAAAAAATATTTTGGCGAAGTGCACGCCTTAGATGGGGTAAGTTTGAATGTGGAGCGCGGCACTATTTTAGGTTTACTTGGACCAAACGGCGCAGGTAAAACAACATTAGTTCGCACCCTGACAACACTCTTAACCCCAGATAGCGGTGAAGTAACGATTCAAGGAATCGATCTAGTAAAAAATCCCACTGCCATCCGTAACTATATTGGTTTAGCTGGGCAATACGCCGCAGTAGACGAAAATCTAACCGGCCGCGAGAACCTACATTTAGTAGGCAAGCTTTATCATTTAACTAATAAAGAAATCAGCGAGCGAACCGAAACGTTATTGCAACAGTTTTCCCTTACCGACGCAGCCGACCGCGTCTCGAAAACCTATTCCGGTGGTATGCGCCGCCGCCTCGACCTCGCTGCCAGCTTAGTCGGCAAACCGGAAATTCTCTTTTTAGACGAACCAACCACAGGACTCGATCCCCGCAGCCGTGCCGAATTATGGGACGTAATAGAACAGCTAGTAAAAGACGGCATGACCATCTTGCTGACAACCCAATATT
>CAYVGX010000020.1:0-3170 GCA_964451015.1 uncultured Candidatus Saccharibacteria bacterium
ATCGGACGCTGGGGCGCTGTAAAAGATGTGCAGTCCGATAAGAACGATAATTTAGAAAAAGGATTAGTAGTGAGTCATGGCACAGAAGCGTGTTTGATTTATAACTATAATCCTAAGCAATTGGTTTCTACGCTTCATGTGAATAATTTAGTCGTAGTGGTGACTCCGGATGCAGTGTTGGTTGCAGATAAAGATAAAACAGAAGACTTGAAGAAAATTATAGAAAAACTTAACGCCGACGTTAACCTAAAAAAATATTTGTAAATAAAAAAGAAGACAGCGATTAAAAATTAATCGCTGTCTTTTTAAATTTATAGAAACAACCTATCTATCCATTGGCATGGTTTTGTTCCAGATTTTTGCAAAGATACGATCTTCACAACTACCTTCCTCAGTCAATAGTAATGGCTGAGTCGGGCATCCATGAGGATTGTGTTCATTTAACCAATCAATTAATGATAAATACTGATTAGTTAAAAATGTTCTTTGTTGTTCGTCTGGGTGAGATAATTCAGATGGCACACACCCGTAATCTAGTTGCGAAAACAAGTTTATGTTTTGCGTGTAAGGAATTATAGAAAAATCAGGTGATCCAGGAGAAAGTATATGCATGACATAGGGTCGAATTTTTACACTTTCCTGAGTAAGGATTTTGCAAAATTCTATAGACTCTATTGTGCTAGTCATATCCTCTCCGGGAAGCCCAAGAATCATAAATGCTTCTGGAATAATACCGGATTTTTTAAGTTCTATTAACACAGTTTGAATTTCTGTTAAGTCATTATGTGTTTTCCTAACTTGTTGCCACGATTGCTTGCTAGACCCATCTACTCCAATTCCTACAGAGGCAACATTATAAAGATTATGCCATCTTGTGAGAATATTTGGATCTCTTTGTAATGCTAGGTGGGTGTAGCGGGATGTTGCGAGAAAACGCAGGTTAACAGTAACTCCACAGCTTTTACATTCTTCTGTAATCACTTGCAGATACTGTTCCATGGTTTCCCAGTTTTGAAAACCATCTAGTGTAGAAAGATAGATTTCGTATGTCGGATTTTTTCCGGCATACTTTCTAATCATACCTACAAGAGTGCGAATTTCTTCACGGAATGAATTTAGGTCGCGAAAACGTTCCTGGATTCCTTTATTAGCAGCACAAAAAGTGCAGTTAAATACACAACCATCACTAGTAAAAATACAAAATTCCTTTTGGAAGTATGTTTGTAATAATTCTGGTGACAATGTTTCTATAGCCGAAGACATAGAAATGTTGAAGATAGAGGGTAAGTTAGTTATTCCTAAATTAGCCCCAAGCTCTTCTTCGTTTCTAATAGGAATTACATCCGGGATGCAATATTTAGTAAGTAAGATATTCCACTCTTGCTCCGATAATTTGCTTACTACCGGACCACCAAAGAAGATTGATTGAGTTGCGCCAAGTTGTCTCAGTAAAAGAACTAGCTTGAATGCTTCGGGGATATATGGTGCTCCTAAAACTCCAATACCAATCCATTCAGCGTTTTCTAGATCCTTTAAAGAAATAGTATCTTGCACATTCATATCAATAATTTTTACTACCTTGCCTACATGTATCAGTCGAGCCGCTACTGCCAATAAGCCATTAGGTAAATATGGGTGTTTGCCCCAGCGCGCTTTTGGTTGTATTAATACTACATCCACCGGGCTTTGAGGTTTTTTCTTTTTAGCTTGTGTGTAAGCGTCTAAAGAAAATACCATAGAGATTAATTGCAAGACTGTTAGAAAATATAGTTTTTGATTGTAAACCAATGCACCGGCACTTATATTCATAATTATGAAACAGAGATATCCGAGCCTGTTATCCTTGGTTAATAACCAAATTCCTACTAAAAAACCAATAGATGCAATTAACTCAAAGAACTGATTCCAGGTATTTAAACCGCCAAAAGTATTGATACTGATACATACACCACTAGTCATAATGACAGTGCTGATTCGATCTAGCCATTGCGGCTGAGTCTGAGAATAAAAGGTTGTTATAGTAACTATTCCAAATATAACCCCGATTCCACCGCACAGTTCTAGACCTAGTATTATCCAATTGTCCTTTAAAACAAAAATGATTATCCAGGCTGGTAACCCAGCTAAGATCATATACCAAGACCATAATTTCCATAATTTCTGCTTAGTTAGAATATCTTGTCTTTCTGCTATTGATTGAAAGACTTTATTAAGGAGGTAGAATACACCTCCAACAATTTGCAATATGAACAGATTTGTTTCAAGCATATTTTTCCTCCAAAAAATTTTCTTTTACACTGCAGATATAAAAGGTTGTTTAGATAAAAACATCTAAATAACGAGCAATAATAACATAAATTGTTATTATTGTCAATTATAAGCGTCAAAATATAATAAAATAATGGCTTATTTAAAACAATAAAATAACTAATTAAAATTTTGTGGAAATAAATTGACACAATTGATATTATTTGGTATGCTAAGTATATGCAAAAAGAATTAGAGTTTTTCAAAGAAAATCTATTGGCTTTAGGTTTATCGGAGAGGGAGGCAAATACATACATTGCTATTTTAAATATTGGTAAAGGTACTGTCACAGAAATCACTCGCAAAGCTGGAATTAATAGAACTACAGGTTATGATATTTTAGATAATTTAGTAAACAAAGGATTTGTGAGTATTTCTGGGAAAAGACCCAAACATGAATATGCCGCAGAATCACCAGAAAAGATTTTAGCGTACTTAGAGGAACAGCAAGGTCAATCCATGAAGAGATTAGAATTAGCGAAGCAATTTATCCCTCAATTGACATCTATTCATAATATAAAAACCAGGCCAAAAGTTAGATTTTATGAAGGAGTAGAAGGTTTGCGGGAAGTGTATGAGGATACTTTAACAAGTACAGAAGATCTGCGAAGTTTGGCCCTGGTAGATGAGGCGGAGAACGCCTTAGCTCATTACTTCCCAAAGTACTATCAGCGCCGCGCAGCAAATAATATTTTTATAAGGGCAATTTTCCCTGATTCTCCTGGTGCACGTCATTTAAAAACTAAAGATAAAGTAGAGAAAAGACATAGCGTGATCTTGCCGGATAATAAATTTAATCTGAAACCAGAAATAAATGTATACGATAATAAAGTAATGATTGCTTCGTGGAATGAAAAACTTGG
>CAYVGX010000020.1:3270-9507 GCA_964451015.1 uncultured Candidatus Saccharibacteria bacterium
TGAACGTACACAGTTCCGTAATTAAGTATATTGCCGAATAAGCCTTGGGTATCGCTGGTCACGTCTTCAATAGTATCTAAGTTAAGTTCCGATACCTCATGTTTAAGTAGTCCTCGCTGGTCGATATCTACGATGCGCTTTTCGCTTACGATATGAAGGTTTAAATAATGCAGAACCCATATCATGAAGCTGGCAATCACTAGACCGAGATAATAAACTTGGCTGATTAGAGTGAGTAGTGTGTTGGTCGTATCAGTAACTTCAAGGGGATTGATAAGATATAGCTTGATAGGAATAGGGACTAATACTAACAAGAAAACCACGAAGTATTTGAGAAAGAGGCGAAACCAATGTTCTCGCGCCGCGACGTAGATTTTTTCGTTTGGTTGTTGGCTTGGAAAGAGTTTATTAGGCATTAGCTTGGAAGTTGGGCTAGGGTGATAAATGTAGAAATGGTAATCAAGAAAAATATACCAGCGAAAGCAAGGCTCGCTAATACAGTTACCGAAGGCGTGCGGCCATACTTGGTGACTATATAAATTCCTAATATTGAGATGAGAGCAAAAACTCCAATCACAAGATATAAGAGAACGCTTGTTATGAGTTTTAAGATATCTGCTGGCATTATAATAAGGTATTTGTATTAGAGGTTAAGCCTAAATGTTTATAGGCTTGCTCGGTAGCTTTTCTTCCTTTCGGTGTTCGAATTAAGAATCCAGAACGGATTAAAAATGGTTCGTGCATATCCGAGATGGTATCTATTTCTTCGCCGGTTGCTGCGGCGATAGAACTGATTCCTACAGGCCCTCCGCCAAATGATTCTATGATGACCGATAAGATCTTGCGGTCATGTTTATCTAAGCCAAATTCGTCTATATTGAGAAGCTCTAGACTCCCTTTAGCATGTTCTGCTTGTATTGTATCATGACCAGCCACCTGGGCGTAGTCTCTTACTCTTTTTAATAAACGATTGGCGATACGGGGAGTGTAACGGCTTCTTTCGGCGATGAGATTAATAGCTTCCTGATCGATGTCTGTTGTGAGTAAATGGGCGGAACGACCGATGATCTGCGCAATGTCTTCGGGATTGTAATAATCCAAATGATAAATTAAACCGAAACGGTCTCGGAGAGGGCTGGAGATAAGTCCGATTCTGGTAGTGGCTCCTACGAGCGTAAATTTTGGCAGTTCCATGCGTACACTCCGCGCGCCTGGACCTTTGCCGATCATGATATCGAGTACGCGATCTTCTAGCGCGGGGTACAAGACTTCTTCTATTACTTTATTAAGACGGTGAATTTCATCTATAAACAATACATCGCCTTCGTTAAGGTTAGTAAGTAGAGAGGCGAGATCTCCTGCGCGTTCGATTGCCGGACCGGAAGTAATTTTTATATTGGAGCCCATTTCTTTGGCTACGATATGCGCAAGAGTAGTCTTGCCTAGTCCCGGAGGTCCGTATAATAAAACATGATCCAATGGTTCGTTTCTCATCTGAGCAGCCTGGATGACAATGCTTAAATTATCTTTTAGCTGCTGTTGCCCGACGAACTGCTGCAGGTTTTGCGGCCTGAGGCTGTGCTCAAAAGAACCTTCATCAACTGAAGGTTTTTCTGTGAATAATAAAGATGAATCGCTGTTTTCGATCATTGCTGGATAGTAGAGAAGTTAGGTTTGGTTTGCGTTGTTGTATTGGTAGTACTGGTGGTGTTTGTTGTGTTGGTAGCTCCTTCTGTAGCAGTGCCGCTGGAATTGACGAACTGTTCTTTTTTATGGAATAGGGCAGGCGGTAAATAATTAGAAGCGAACTTATCGGTAGTTGTTTCGCCATTTTTGGTAACCGTGCGGGACCAGGTTGCTTTCATCGAACCATCGGATTTTTTGTCGTATGCAACCGGAGTGTTTAATTTTACTTCACGCCCGTCGTAGGTACCGTAAAAATCGAACACTAAATAGTTTTCATCTTTAAAATATGGCCAAATAAGAATGCTACTTCCGGTGTCATTGCGGAATTTCAGATCAATTACCCCAGGGTAAATTGTGGCATCGGTTCCTTGGGGTGCGTAGTATTGTACTGCATACGAATGATTGCGACGTTGGGTAATAGGTAAACCGGCATGCATGGCAGCACGGAAAGTGGTGGAAGAAACTTGGCAGAGACCGCCGCCTAATTCTGGCACTGTTCCATCGGCTTTAATTACTAGTTCTGGCTTGAAGCCTTGATCTGCTTCTACTGGACCTAAATATTTATTGAAACTGAACTCTTCGCCAGGCGCGACAATAACACCTTTTATTTTACTTACCCCTACTTTAATGTTATGTCTGCGGTTTGCAGGACTGCCGTTGAATTTGGATTCTCCGCGTCCAATAATTTCCTTAATACCGAGTTTGTTTAAATCTGCCAATTGTGTGTTTGGCTGGGTAGTAGCTACTGCAAGTTCTATGTTTGTTTTACCTAAAGCCAGTTCATTGATAATTTTTAAAGTGCTTTGGTAACGGTCGAGTTGCTTGCCCACTGTTGGCGGGGTGAAGCTAGTGGCACGATTGTCTTTGATAGTAAGCTTTGGTTCCTGGCTCTGGGTATTTACAGAGTCTGCAATCTGCTTTGTCCAGGCATAGATTTTTTTCGGATCGTAGTTATATGTTCTGGTTTCAGGATTCAATTTTTGACTGCGCAAGTATTTGCCCAGTACTAAATCTTTATAGGTCCAGCTTGGCTGCTTAAGCAGGGAAAAAGTGGAGAGGGTAAATTTGCCTTCCCATTGTTTTTTTAAGCTGTCTGGAATAGTTACTTGGGTAGAATTTGCAGTAGAGGAAACCGGTTCGTAGTTAGGAACCGGCATTTGGGAGAAAACATCACCTTTGGCAACCGCAGGGATCAAAAATACACTACCAGCGCTTGCGGCAGAAAGTATAATATATTTAAAAAGTTGTGTGTTAGTGGACATCACGGTTGAATTGTATAGTAATAGTATTGGAAGGTAATTGGGGAGTAATTTTGTCTGCCCATTCGATAACTGTGATAGTTTCAGGGCGGTTCCAAATTTCTTCGATACCCAGTGTTTTGATTTCCTTAAAGTCTTTGCTTCGGTATAAGTCGAGGTGATAAAGCCATAAAGGAGATTTAATTTTGGAAAGTTTGTTCGTTTGGTATTCCTGCATAAGCACAAAGGTTGGGCTGGTAATCGTATTCTTCACTCCCAGCGCTTTACCTAGCGCTTTGGTAAAAGTTGTTTTACCGCTGCCGAGATCGCCGATAAGGGCTAGTACTTCGCCGCCTCGCAATGTTTTTGCCATAGCCTCAGCTTGTGCAGTGGCTTCGGATAATGGGATATGTAACATAGTAATACTGTTATTTTACCGATATTGACCTAATTAGTAAAACTAGCTATATTATATAACTATCTCGCTATTTTAGCCTGACTTAAACCTATGAATATAGAAACAACTACCAAAATTAATAGTTTAATTCAACCAGCCAAGCAAATCGCCATTATTTTACCCGAACTGTTATCAGTAGATCATGTGTGTACTGCAATGGCTTTATCTTTGCATCTGAAGCAGCAAAGCAAATTTGTACAAATATTTTCTTCCAGCAAAGACGTGCCACCACTAGGATTTTTATCAGAAAAACCTGCTATTACAAGTAATTTTGGCAATAGCGCGGAATTCACCATTAAAGTATTATCTCGTAATGCGAAACCAAAACAGCTTCGTTACGAGAAAGATAATGACGATTTATTAATTTACATTACCCCGGAAAGCGGTAAGTTTGGCGAACAGGATATTGAACTTCTTCCTGCATCTCAGGATTTTGATTTGCTTATTATGATTGGTGTGTCGAGCATGGAAAGCTTGGGCGAGTTATATAGTAAAAACTCCGAACTGTTTTACCAAAGTACAAAAATTGCCATTAATAATAATATCGAACAGGAGTATTATGCGGCTTTAACATGGGTAGAGGCTAGTAGCGCTAGTATTAGCGAACAAATCGGCGCATGGTTGGAACAAGATAAACATGTGACTTCTGAAACTATGGCTACTTTGTTGCTAGCTGGGATTATCGATCAAACCCAAAGTTTTCGAGACCCGAAAACAACTCCTCATACTTTAGACATGGCTTCTAAATTGGTTACCTTGGGGGCACGGCAGCAGGATATCATTCAGCATTTATTTAAAACTAAACCATTCTCTTTATTGCAATTATGGGGACGGGCAATGGCGCGAGTTAAAGTTGCCAAAGAGAATCAGTTGTTATACAGCGTGATTACTAAACAAGATTTTGAAAAAACAGAAACCAGCATTCAATTGTTACCACAGGTGTTAAAGGAATTGATTGGCATGGCTAATAATTATCAGTTAGTCATGCTTGTGGCTGAGCTTGATCAAGGGGTAAAAGTCATGGTTGCTGGTTTGCCTCATGTTCGCCTGAAAACACTACTTAAATTGTTGGACCCAAATATAATCGCAGAATCTGAAAAACTTTTGGGCAACTACTCAGTCTTGTCATGCGAACTTCCACATATGTCTATAGATAATACTGAAAACATTGTGAGTACCTTGAGCAGTGGTATATAATACAAGAAGACACTAAGCAAAAGAAACCAAAATAAAAATGAGTGGATTTCTATCCAATGATCCGAAAGCTCTTAACCGTGCTTTAGAAGATCAAAAACGAGAAATAGAAGAAACCCAGGCGCGTCACGCTGCCGGTGTATATAATTTGCCTTATCTTAATATGGTTAATTTTCCTTTGGATCTCAACTCCTTGGCATTATTGACTAAAGAAAAAGCAGAACAGGCAGAGCTGGTGCCATTTTTCAAAGAAGGTAAGGAGTTAAAAATCGCTACTATTAATCCAAAGAATCAATTGTATCAACCTCTTTTGGAAGAACTCGGTCAAAAATATAAAACATCTGTATACTTCGTTTCTAAAACTAGTTTTAAACATACGCTTGGTTTTTACAGCAAGGTGGTGGTGCCTACATCTAAATTTTCTGAAATTATCGAAGTCGACACTCAAGTACCTTATTTAGATACCTTGCAAACATTGGAAAACCGGACTTTGAGTACCACAGAATTACTGGGTGCAATCTTTGGTGGTGCTGTACTACAGGGTGCATCTGATATTCATATGGAGCCAGAAGAGCATTTGTTTAAAGTCAGATACCGTATAGATGGCGTCTTGCATGATGCAGTGTTATTGCCCAAGGCTTTGCAAAAAGGTATTATTTCCCGCCTAAAATTGATGGCTAAATTAAAATTGAATATCGATAATGAATCGCAAGACGGCCGAATAGTTATTTTAAAAGATGGTCAGGAAATGGATGTCCGTGTATCTGTCTTGCCTTCGAATTTTGGAGAAGCGATTGTTTTGCGTTTACTAGGGAGTGGCGCAGTAGATTTGGATATCGATAATTTAGGTTTAACAGGTAAAGCAATGCAGGTCATTCAAGACCAACTTGCCAAGCCGAACGGTATGATTATCACCACAGGTCCCACAGGAAGCGGAAAAACTACAACTTTGTACGCGTTTTTACGGCAGTTAAATAAACCAGGAGTTAAGATTATTACTTTAGAGGACCCGATTGAATATAAGGTAGAAGGCGTACAGCAAACCCCGATCGATCATCGCGTAGACTTTAGCTTCGTAAAAGCTCTGCGTGCAGTTTTGCGCCAAGACCCAGATGTGGTCATGGTGGGAGAAATCCGCGATCCAGAAACTGCTGAAACTTCTTTGCAAGCCGCGTTGACTGGTCATGTGGTTTTGACAACTCTACATACGAATGATGCCAGTGGCGCTGTTCCGAGACTGCTTACTATGGGGGTTAAACCTTTTATTATCGCTCCTGCGGTCAACGCTGTTATTGCGCAACGCTTAGTTCGCAAGTTGTGTACCAAGTGTATCAAGAATGCAGAGATAGACTCTGTTACTATGCAAAAAATTGAAGTCATCCTGCAAGATATTCCGGCTAATGCAGGAGTAACGGTCCCAAAAGATCTGCAGTTTTATACCAGCAGCGGGTGCAATGCTTGCGGGGGAGTTGGCTACATGGGACGCATCGGCGTGTACGAAGTAATGGATGTGACGGATAAGATGAAAGAAAGTATTTTAACAGAACCTTCTGGTATTGCCTTGGCAAAGATGGCAAAAGAGCAGGGGACGATTACTATGACCCAAGACGGACTTCTGAAAGCCTTGCAAAAACTGACAGACGTCACCGAGGTATTTCGGGT
>CAYVGX010000021.1:0-9263 GCA_964451015.1 uncultured Candidatus Saccharibacteria bacterium
CAAGCTTGCTCCCAACTCATTACTCAAACGACCAAACGAAGACTTTTCTACAATATCGGGATTCTTTCCCTGCTGAATCCTTAAAGCCATCCCTCTTGGCCTTTGCTGGCATTTTTCGGCCGCAGGATATACAATCACTTGAATCGCTGCTCCATCGGCTTTACTTAGGTTAGGCATTGCATTAGTAAGAGCATTCAATGGATCTGTTTCCATATTCTTATAAGTACGAAATGGGAACATATACGGCTTATTCAACTGCAATTCAGTAGCCTGCATTTCCCCTTTTTTAGGAAAAGGATTATATCCCTTAATTTCTTCGATAAAGGCATGAGGGTATTGTGCCAAGATTTGTTTTTCTATTAACTCTTGTAAACTTTTTGGGCAGTTAATGTAGAACGAAATCTTCTTATCTGTACAGGCAATCTCAAAACTGACATACTCTTTCGGTTGCCAGAACCATTTCTCATGACTGATACCGGAAATAGTTGTATATAACTGCTCAACAATGCCGATGAGCAACTTGCGTTCATCTTCGCGCTGATATTTTTCTTTATCCTCGCTGCTATCTTTAGGCATCTGAATTTCTAAGAAAACCCAATTTTTAGTGCGCGGCACAACCACTCTAGTGTAATACCAATGCCTATGCAAGTAATAAGCCAGCACAGCTAAAAACACTACTACCAATATTACGAGCAGTATGATGGCACCAACTAAAATATTCACTTCTATTCCAAAAGGCATGTATGTTTTGTTTTTGTTTCTTGATTTAGCTTACTCTTCGCCAGTAATAGCTGCGGTCATGTCGTGTGCACTACCCGCTTCATCACTTATTTCGCCATGAACCAGCACATCTTCAACAGTCTCATCTATTTTCTGTATTTCCGAAGCACCGCCCTCGGGTATCGGCTTGAGCACATCTTCTATGTTTTGAGTAATTTCTGAAGCAGGTACTACACTTGTTTCTTGGTGTTGTACAGATGCAGAAGTATCTGATTTTTCTTTCGAAATTACATTTTCAGGTAAAGATTGTTCTACTGCTTCTGTTTGAGGTGAGAACTCGGGCTTTTCGGAGTTTATAATCTCTTTTTTAAGTTCCATAATATGTATATTATACCATAAACACAGGATAAAGCAGAAATATAAAAACCGCCCGAAGGCGGTTTAAAATATATTAATTTTGATAATCATGCATGGTCAACTGCGCTTCTACCTGCTTAATGCTTTCAATAACAACCGCAACAACGATCAACAGTCCGGTACCACCGAAAGTTAAAGCACGAGTACCTGTCCAGGTTTGAAGCAAGAATGGCAAGATTGCAATGAAACCTAAGAATAAGGAGCCTGGCAAAGTAATTCTGTTCAATACTTTATATAAGTAATCCGCGGTTTGCTTGCCCGGACGAATACCTGGTACAAAACCACCGCTGCGCTGCATATTTTCCGCCACTTCGTCTGGATTTACCACTACGTTGGTGTAGAAATAAGTGAAAATAACTACCAACAAGAAATACGCGATACCATACCACAAGCCCTGATTATTAGTAAAATCAATTGCCTTTTGAGCCCACTCTGCTAATAACGGAGTTTTGGCATTAATGAAAAACTGAGCAATAATCGCCGGGAATAACAACAAAGAAATAGCGAAGATTATTGGGATCACCCCAGCCTGGTTTAAACGAAGAGGTAAATGAGTTTCTACACCCCCGACTTGTTTATCGCCTCGCATCTGACGGGCATACGACACTGGCACATTGCGCTGCGCTTCGGTTACGTATACTACCCCAGCAATAACAATGAGGGCAACCACAGCAAAACCGATAATAGTTGGCAACTGGCTTGGATCATACAATTGCACCAAAGACCCAAGACTTGCAGGCAATTGAGCCACGATACCTGCAAAAATTACCAAAGAAATACCATTTCCTATACCATATTCAGAAATAATCTCACCAATCCACATCACAAGCATAGTACCCGCAGTGATAGCCAGCAAGGTGACAAACCACTGGAAAGGACTGAACACACCAAGCAATTCACTACCACCCTGACTCTGCAACAAACGAATAGTACCGAAACCGGAAAGTACTGCTAAAGGAATTGCCAAGAAACGAGTATATTGATTGATTTTCGTGCGTCCTGCTTCTCCGCTTTCCTTTTGCAATTCTGTTAAGGAAGGAACTACCATTACCAACAACTGCATAATAATCGATGCTGTAATGTAAGGACCAACTCCGAGCAGAGCGATTGAAAAATTCTTCAAACCACCGCCGGAAAAGACGTTTAATAAGTTTAAAAATTGATTGCTTTCAAAAAAGGCACGCAATCCTTCAACACTAATTCCTGGAATAGGAATATGTGCCAAAACACGAGTCGCCAGCAAGAGCAGCAATACCATAATGATTTTCCAGCGCAAATCTTTAGTTTTCCAAATGAGGCTAAGTTTATTCATATGTATCCTTGGAGGTGAAAATCCGAAAGGTTTTTCCGCGGTAGCATACCGGCAAAGCTGGTTATTAACCTGCGCCCTTTCAACGTGCTCACCGCCAACAGCGGTTCGCTACCTCCCCTTTCCGCAAGTTTCCTGACAACTGGCAAAGCCAGATTTACTGGAAACTACTATAATTATTATACACAATGCCACCCCAAATGGAAGCTCAGGATGGCATTGTTGGGAAATATTAAAATTTATTTTACAGTACCACCAGCTGCCACAATAGCAGATTTAGCAGTTTCAGAAACTGGAACTTTTACTGTTAATTTCTTCTTCACATTACCCTTCAAAAGTTTTACACTCGTCACAGTTGCTGGGATAATATTCTTTTCAATCAAGGTTAGTATAGTAACAGTGTCGCCATCTGCAAAACTATTCAGCATATCCAATTTGATAGCTTTTGCCTTTTCATTCAAACTCTTGAAACCGCGGCTCTTACCAATTTGACGAATGATTGGCTGACGCCCACCTTCGAAACGCGCAGGACTCTTACTGTGTCCTGTACGGGATTTTTGTCCTTTATTACCACGCGTTGCGTAGGTACCATGACCGCTTCCAAGACCACGTCCGACAATCTTGCGGCGCTTGGTTGATTTTGGATGACGTTTTAATTGATGTAGTTTAATCATATGTATGAATTACAAATTGTACTAATAAATAGTTTTCTATTGTGAGATGAAACATGAAGCTAGGAGTCACACTGTTGGCATAAGTGTCATTTCACAGAGGAAAGCTATATTATTGTCGTGCTCGCATAATTTCTTCTTTGCTGCGCATCATCTTAAATGCTTCGTATGCAGCGCGAACATTATTGGTCTTGTTGTTAGAACCGATCATTTTACTGATAACGTTCTTTACGCCAGCAAGTTCCAAAATGCTACGCATCGCACCACCAGCGATCACACCAGTACCAGGACGAGCAGGCATCATTAACAGTTTACTAGATTTGTACTTGATGTTGACTTGATGAGGAATAGTGTCATTGATCAACGGAAGCACAATCATATTCTTCTTAGCAGCATTCACTGCTTTGTTTACCGCTTCGGTAACATCCATACCTTTCTTCAAACCAATACCGACTTTACCTTTGCGGTCACCAATAACTACCAAGGCGCGGAAGCGCATACGCTTACCACCAGCTACCACACGGGTAACGCGCTTGATTTCTACCACCTTCTGATCGAACTCTCTTACGTTGCCGTCCTGATCTTTGGAATTGTTTTTACGAGGTCTTTTATCCATAAATATTACTTAAGTTTACCTGAAATTAGAAGTTTAAACCACCCTCACGAGCAGCATCTGCCAATGCTTTCACACGACCATGATAACGATAACCACCGCGGTCAAATACTACGTCTTTAATTCCTTTTGCTACTGCTTTTGCCGCAACATCTTTACCTACTGCAACAGACTGATCCATTTTCTTACCAGCAGTCTTTACCATTTCAGAAGAACTAGCAACCAATGTCTTTCCGGCAACATCATCGATTACCTGCGCGTAAATGTGTGCATTAGAGCGATACACGTTTAAGCGAGGGCGGGCAGCAGTTCCAGAAATCCGGCTGCGGACACGACCTTTGCGTAATTGATGAGTTAAAATTTTATTCGCTTGCTTATTCATATTATTTACCTACTGCCTTAACTACTTTACCAGCCTTGCGCAAGATAGTTTCATCGCTATAACGAATTCCTTTACCTTTATATGGTTCAGGCTTCTTTAATTCGCGAATATTTGCGGCAGTCTGGCCTACTAAATGTTTATCAATACCACTCAGTGTAATAGTGGTTTGGTATTGGGTGATAGTCACCTTCGCTGGCTGCTTTTCTACTTTCATATCAATACCAGCTGGGATCGGGAAATTGATAGGGTGGGAAAAACCTAAATTGAGCACAAGTTCCTGACCCTTTACTTCAGCCTTAAAACCTACACCCACAACATCTAATTCTTTACTAAAGCCAGTGGTCAATCCATCAACCATGTTCTGTACTAAAGCACGGAATAAACCCCATAGTGCTTTTTCGCGCTTATCTTCTTTTTTAGCCACATCAACCATTACTTCACCTTCACCAACAGTCACTTGTACTTTTGGGTGAATTGGTAAATCCAAACTACCCTTACTACCTGTGATAGTAAGAACGCCGTCTTTAATCTCAGCGGTTAGGCCTTGTGTTAAAATTACTGGTTTTTTTCCTATTCTTGACATATATTTACAAAAATTGATTTACATTTACCAAACCTGACAAACGACTTCCCCACCAACTTTGTCTTTGCGAGCCTGCCTATCAGTTAATAATCCTTTAGAAGTAGAAACAACTGTAATCCCGAAACCACCATTACTGCGTGGGATTCTATCTACGGGCATATAAATTCTCTGGCCTGGGGAACTAACACGCTTTATACCAGAAATGACTGGACTACCGGTCTGATCATATTTCAAATTGATCTGTAGCATTTTGATGCGGCCAGCTAGTTCATTCACGCCAGACAAAAATCCTTCAGCTAATAATACTTTAGCTAAATTATGCTTGAATTTAGAATATGGCAATACCAAATCTTGCTTACCACTGGCGGTAGCATTGCGGATTCTTGTTAACATGTCAGAAATTGGATCTGTGTACATAGTTTCTATTTACTAAATATCTGGTAGTGTTTTACCAAGAAGCTTTAGATACTCCTGGCAATTCCCCTCGGCTGGCTAATTCTCTAAAACAAATACGGCATAAGGAAAAATCTCTCATAAAAGCGCCTTTACGTCCACACTTAAAACATCGACGAATCACCCGAGTGGAGAATTTCGGCTTTACTAAACTTCTATTCGCTTTTGCAATCAGTGACTTTTTAGCCATAGTTGTTACTTAATCCTTAAAAGGAAACTTCATTAATTTTAATAAGGTATATACTGGTTCGTCTTTACCGCTGTCAGTAGTAATAGTTACCTGCAAACCAAAGGTATGTTCGAGCGCATCTTGAGAAATTTCTGGAAAGACCAAATGCTCTTTCAAGCCAAGATTGTAATTACCCCGGCCGTCAAAACCTTTTCTGGATACACCGCGGAAGTCTTTCACGCGAGGAAGTGCAATACTGATCAGTTTGTCCAAAAATTCATACATGCGAGCCCCGCGAAGAGTAACACTCATCCCTACTACCTGACCTTCACGAATCTTGAAACCAGCGATAGACTTACGAGCTTTGTTTTCGGTGGGAAGCTGTCCGGTAATCTTTGCCAAATCTTTCTTAATCGATTCCATAAACTTGCCGTCTTTGAGGAAACGCCCAACACCGACATTCACACTTACCTGTTTGATTTTCGGCACAGTCATAATATTCTTATAACCGAACTCTTCCTTCAAGCGAGGTGCGATTTCTTTATTATATTGTTCTTGTAAACGGTTCATATAATTACTTAGACAGGCTTGTTACTTTTCTTAGCGATACGCTGTTTTGTACCATTTTCTAATAACTGAAAACCAACACGGGAAGGGTTACCGGAATTAGAATCGATTAACATCACTTTAGACACGGCCATTGCTGCAGGAAAGCTTACTTTCTGGGTTACTGCCTGACGATTGACGCCACGAGGCTTTTCAAACTTGGAGTGCATATTTACGTTTTCCACTACTACTTTACCGGTACTGGTGAATACACGTAATACTTTTCCAGTCTTACCCTTATCTTTACCAGACAAAACCTTAACAGTGTCGCCTTTCTTAATTTTTAACTTTACTTGTGTCATAAATGTTAACTGATAAATTAAATTACTTCAGGTGCCAAGGAAGCGATTTTCGCAAAACCCTTGTCTCTTACTTCTCTTGGAATCGGACCAAAGATACGAGTACCTTTTGGTTCACCCTTTTCTTTATCTACTAATACACCTGCATTTTCATCAAAACGAATATAGGATCCATCCTTACGGCGAATTTCTTTGCGAGTACGAACGATTACGGCGTAAATCTTATCACCTTTCTTTACAGAACTATTTGGTGCCGCCTGGCGAACACTACCAGCAACGATATCACCCACGCGAGCGAAACGACGATTGTTTTTTCCGTTCACGGAAAACACATTAACGACTTTCGCGCCAGTGTTGTCTGCAATTTTAATGTAAGAACGAATTTGTAACATAAATGTAAATTACTTGAGCTGCTTTTGTGGAGCGAGCGGTATATTAAACTTTCTTTAATACTGTAAATTTCTTATCTTTACTTAACGGACGAGTAGATTCGATTACAACCTTATCACCAATCTCATAACTATTGTTTTCATCATGAGCTTTGTAGCGGTAAGATTTGGTATAACTCTTGTGATATTTTGGATGACGCTTTGTAAGGTCTACCTTTACCACAACGGTTTTATCCATCTTGTTAGAAACTACAGTTCCGGTCAATTGTTGTTTACTGATGTTAGTCATGAGTTTACTTAGTTGCTAATAAAGTCAAAATACGAGCAATGTCTTTGCGGACTGCAGAATATTCTTTCACATTCTTAACCTGGCCCAGCTTGATTTTCATGCGGAGATTTTCTCGCTTTTCGGAAAGAGTTTCTAATTCTTTCTTAAGCTCATTATCAGATTTAGTTGTGAATTCAGAATATTTCATTGCTGTGTCTATCTGTCATCCTGAGCGCAAGGAAGAATAGTAATCTTCTTCTTTCCGCTCAGAATGACAAATGAAATTTATTTAATAAGGAATTTAGTCTTAACAGGTAATTTATGAGCTGCGAGTCTCATCGCTTCGCGCGCTTGGCTTTCGGTAATACCATCCATCTCGAACAGTACGCGCCCTTTTTTGACTACTGCCACAAAGTGAGAAACAGCACCTTTACCACTACCCATTACCGATTCGTTACCATGATCGGTAATCGGTTTGTCAGGGAAAATACGGATCCAAATTTTACCACCGCGCTGTACGCTACGAGTCATCGCACGACGAGCCGCTTCGATTTGGCGAGCAGTGACAAAGGATCCTTCCATTGCTTTCAATGCATAGCTGCCGAATGCAATAAAATTACCAGACGTTGCCTTGCCTTTGTTATGACCGCGATGATGTTTGCGGTGTTTGACCTTTTTTGGAATTAACATATAAATGAATTAAATAAACTGATTATTGGGCTACAACTTCTTTCTTGGATTCGAACACGTCACCTTTGTATACCCATACTTTAATACCGATTGTCCCGTACGTGGTGTGAGCAGTACTACGCGCAAAGTCTATATCAGCACGCAAGGTATGTAAAGGAATCTTACCGCTAGACAAATGTTCAGTACGAGCGATTTCCGCGCCGTTCAAACGGCCACCAATTGCTACTTTAATACCTTTAGCGCCTGCCTGCATAGTCTGTTCCAATGCCTGCTTCATGAGTCTACGGAAAGCCACACGGCGTTCGATCTGTTCTGCAATATTGTTTGCGATAACCTGCGCCTTCAAGTTGATATCCCGTTCCTTTACATCATTAACGTTTACTTTGAGTTCGCTCTTGATGCGCAAGGCTTTTTTAACGCGTTGCTTCAATTCTTCTACGCCAGCGCCGCCCCGGCCGATCAATAATCCTGGCTTGGTAGTGGTAATCACAATAGTGATAGTACCGTCGTTCAAGCGTTCGATATCGATACGAGCAAGACCTGCTTTGCGCAAATGCTTTTCCAAGTATTCGCGGATCGCAATATCTTCTTTGAGTTGTGATACATAACTACTCTTAGAAAACCACTTGGACTTCCAAGTATCGGTAATCTTTAAGCGAAATGAAGTTGGATTAATCTTATGACCCATAAATGAATGTAGTGAATGACTAGTTGCCATTCTAGGTTCAGAGAAGAATATTTCTTCGCTCAACCCAGAATGACACGTCGCATATTTATTTAATTAAATTTTCTGGACTCTTATCTGCTTTCACAGAAGCGGCTTCGTTTTCGTGATGAACTTCTTTCACTTTCTTTTCTTTCGGTAAGGAAGTTTCTGTTTCATTCACCGGTAAACCGAGGGAACCTTCTTGAGTCTTTACTGGCTTTTCAGCTTTCTTTGCTTTCGGTAACTTCGCAGCAGTCTTCTTGACTTTTGCTTCACGCTCTTCCAGTTCAACATTCACATGACTCATCTTGCGGCGAATCACGAAAGCGCTACCACGGGCACGAGGAAATGCACGTTGTAAGACTGGTCCCATGTCGCAGGTAATGCTTTTAATGAACATGCCATCACGGTTAAGGGAAAAATTATTTTCAGCGTTTGCCAATGCAGACTGCAATAATTTAGAAACCATGCCTGCAGCTTTTTTGTTGGTAAATTGAAGTTGTACCAATGCATCTGCAACACGCATATTCTTAACCATGTTGGTGACTAAACGCATCTTGCGTGGCGCAATACGAAGATTGCGAGCATGAGCTCTCACTACTGGTTTGCTATTCTGTTGTGCTGTTTTGTCAGCCATTGCTTTTGAGATATAAATTAAATCTTATAATTAGTTCTAACTATTCACCAGTGAATTTCTTCACTCAGGAATATGTTACTTGCCGCCCGCTTTTTGCTCTTTCGCAAGCTTACCACCATGTCCGATGAACTTACGGGTCGGTGCGAATTCACCCAGTTTGTGCCCGACCATATTTTCAGTCACGAACACTTCAAGATGAGTTTTACCGTTATGAACCATGAAAGTAAACCCGACCATTTCTGGAGAGATACTACAGTCACGCGCCCATGTCTTGATTTTGTCGCCAGGCTTTCCGGCCTGTACTTTTTTCAAGACACTCGGATCTATGAATGGACCTTTTTTTAAACTTCT
>CAYVGX010000022.1:0-9158 GCA_964451015.1 uncultured Candidatus Saccharibacteria bacterium
CCGCTCTTGTCTACATTATTCTTTGTCAAAATATTTTTCTCCTTGTCGCCGTAGGCTAGCACGCTACGCCTCCAAGTAGAAAAATATTTTGCAAAGCAGGTAGGTTTGGGCTTTGCCTAAACCGAGTCGTGTCGAATGTGAGACAAGATTGAAAACCATCCATTCATTACTATTAAATTAATTTACAGCAAAGATCGCAATCACAAGACTTTGGGACGTTTGAGCAATACGAGCTTAGCTGTATTAAGGGGCAGATATGCAACCTATTCCATTGCCTAATCAGGCAAAAATCCAACATGTGGAAGGAAACACCTACGAGTTAACACTCGAGCCGCTATATCCAGGCTATGGTGTAACCATTGGTAATGCGCTTCGCCGCGTATTATTGTCTTCCATGCCAGGCGCAGCAGTGACTGGCGTGAAGATTAAATTCGTAGACCACGAATTTTCTTCCATCCCAAATGTGAAAGAAGATGTGATTCAGATCATCTTGAATCTCAAACAGCTTCGTTTGCGCAGCTTTTCTTTAGAGCCAGTTCGCTTGAAACTCAAAACTAAAGGCGAAGGCGTGGTTACCGCAGAAATGATCGAAGAAACTGATCAGGTAGAAGTGGTAAACAAAGATTTGTACATCTGCACATTAGACGGCAAAAATGTTGACTTCGAAATGGAATTAATCGTTGAACAAGGCCGTGGTTACGAACCGGTGGAAGTTCGCGAGAATTCCCAATCCGAAGCAGGTATGTTAGCCATTGATGCAATTTATACTCCTGTTCGCTCCGTATTCTTCGATGTATCCAATGTTCGTGTGGGCGGTATGACTAACTTTGATAAGCTGGTTGTTCGCATGGAAACCGATGGTTCTATTACTGGCGGCGAAGCTATCGACATTGCATCTCATATTTTAGTTGATCACTTCAATATGATGTTCAATAACGAAGGCGCGCAGCGTTTAGAAATGATGGAGCAGGCAGCAGCGCAAGAAGCAGAAGAAGTGATTTCCGAATCTCCGATCGAGGCTAGTATGGAAGCCAGTGAAGCAACGGGTACCCCGATCGACGACACTACCTTATCTAACCGTGCGAAGAACGCATTGCAAAAATCCGGTATTGTCACAATCGAAACCTTGCAGGCTATGAGCGACGACGATATTCAGAACATCGCTGGTCTGGGAGATAAGACTATTACCGAAATTATGGATTTATTAGGACGTAACAAATAAGCCTCGCAGAGACTTATCATTTATAAGAATAATTATATGAGACACCGTAAGAAGAAAAAATTTGGAAAAGGGATGGATCACCGCAGAAAGCTTCTGCGCGCATTGGCTTCCTCTGCAATTTTGTATGAACGCATTGAGACCAATTATGCCAACGCCCGCGCTGTGAAGCCTTACTTGGAAAAGCTGATCACGAAAGCAAAAGATGGCTCGTTAGCTAACCGCCGCTTGTTACTTTCTAAGCTTTCCCGTAACGCAACTGCAAAAGCGATCGAAGTATTTGGCCCTCGCTACAGCACTCGTCCTGGCGGTTACCTCCGCTTAACGAAATTAAACAACCCGAAAGCTGGCTTGTCGAAAGCAGTACTGGAGTTCGTAGAGTAGATATAAGTATATGAAACCTCAAAAAATTACCCTTCCAAAACAATCAGAAATTACCCGTACTTGGTATCAGATCGATGCTTCTGGTTTGCCAATGGGTCGCGTTGCAACCAAGATTGCAAACGTGCTCCGCGGTAAGAACAAGCGCAATTTCACTCCTCATATGGATATGGGTGATTTTGTAGTTGCTATTAATGTTGATAAGCTCAAGTTTACCGGCCGCAAAGTAGAACAGAAGAAGTATTATTCTCACTCTGGCTACTTAGGTGGTTTAAAGACTAAATCACTCAAAGACGAAGTAGTGCGCAATCCAGAAAGCGTACTTCGCCGCGCAGTGTTTTCTATGATCGATGATATTAAATTCCGCAAGGGTTTGGTATCCCGTTTGAAGTTGGTAAAGGGCGATACTCATACGTATAAGATTGATAAAGAACTTAAATAAGATTTATATGGTAACTAAGAAAACTCCAACTAAAAAAGTTCCTGCAAAAAAAGTTGTAGCTAAAAAGGTAGCTCCAAAGAAAGAACAGGAAGTAGAAGAAGCTGTTGTAGCTCCTGTTGCAAAAGCTGTGAAGACGGAAGGTCATAATAAGCCAGCAAGTGGCAAATATATCTTTGCTACTGGCCGTCGCAAGACTGCTGTTGCGAATGTACGCATGTTTGCAGGTAGCGACAAGAATATGGTCAACCGCAAGCCTTTGACTGAATATTTTTCTGACAAGTCCTTGCAAGATACTGCAGTTCGTCCTTTGGCTTTGACCGGTTTAATGGATGATTACTATTTTGTGGCAACCGTAAACGGCGGGGGAAAGAACTCGCAGGTAGATGCAGTTCTCCATGGTATTGCGCAAACTTTGGCCCAGTTGAACGATGACGTAAAAAAAGTATTGAAGAAGAATGGATTCCTTACTCGTGACGACCGCAAAAAGGAACGTAAAAAGCCTGGCCTTCGCGGCGCGCGCCGTTCACCACAATGGGCGAAGCGTTAAGCCATATATTTTAAAAGCACCCGTAAGGGTGTTTTTTATTAGATATGTAAAAGCAGTTGTAACAGCTGCTTTTTTATTTTTGAAATAGATTTTGCTGAACTACGTTATGATATATAAGTGAATAGGCTGATATACTTATCCACATTTATTATATAATTCTGATTTGGTGGGCGGTCTAGCCCTTTATTTTAGGTGTCTTGTCCTTATTGGCAGGCAGGTTTATACTTAAAATATCTTATATTTTGTTTTACGCCTTAGGTCGAGAGGGTATAAATTATTAGAGTTTATTACTAATTATGAAAGGAAATAATATGAAAAAATATCTTTCTCTCTTTTTCGCAGCAGTCATGGTAATGACTGTCGTAGGAGTTGGGGTACAACCTGAGAAGGCTGTAGCCGCAACAACTACTGTGTACGATGCATTGCCAAGTCCGCTGCCATACAATGCTCCAAGTCAGCCGTTTCAAGCTCAACAAACTTTCGAATTTGGTGACTATATTCATCTTGGTGGTACAGATCGATTATTGAATACAATAACTGTCGCTATGAGCGATTGGGCATTGTATTCTGATTATACAAGTGACGCACGCTATAGCGGCGACTCCGTGTCATGGACACATCCTATTACTATTAATGTATATGGTAATCACTTAGGCGCTAATGGTGTGCCTGATAACTTATTAGTTAGCAGTACACAAAACATTACTATTCCATGGCGCCCGGCAGCAGATCTAACCTGCCCTGGCGGAACAGCATGGCGAGCAGCTGACAATAACTGTTATAACGGATACGCGTTCAATGCAGTATTCGATTTAAGCAGCTACAACGTCACATTGCCTAATGATGTAATTGTGTCTTTGGCCTACAATACCCAAACCTATGGTGTTTCACCAATCGGTTCTAATGGCCCTTACAATTCTTTGAATGTATTGGTGCCAAGCGGTCAAACTGCTTCGGTGGGTAGCGATGATAGTGCTAATGAAGTATTTTGGAATACCTCTACTGCTGCATGGTATACAGACGGTGGTGCAAGCGGGGTTAATATTTTCCGCAAGGATACCAATTGGTCTCCAAACGGTACAATTGCCATGAAAATTACTGCAACCAGTCCCGTAGTTCTTCCAACTGTAAAAGTGCATATCTTAAAATATCTAGATAATCAAAAAGCAACGAGCGTAACCGCAGGCGGTTACCAGTTCCCTATGGCATCCTCTTGGAATGCTGCTAATATCGGTTCTGGTAGTGGTACATATGTGCTGGGAAATGCAGAAGGTGGGGCAGCAGATCAGTACGGTGCGGATACTTCTGCTATGACCTCTGGTGCCAGCTATTCTACTGCAGAAGTTACGGGCGGTACTAGCAAGGTGGTCCAGAATGTTGGCCAGTGTACCGCAGGAAAGTATTACTTAGATGGTTATCAGACCAGTGGAGTAAGTTTTGCCGATGCATCTGTGCGCGCTATCAAAAAGGCTGCGCCTGCATTAACGAACATCACCACAGATCAATACATCATCGTGCGTAATATGACTTGTCCGACTACTGGTAAAATCTCTGGCATGAAGTTTAATGACAAGAACAGAAACGGTATGCGAGATAGCGGCGAAGAAGGTTTGGCTGGCTGGACAATTACACTCAGACAAAACAATGCAGTGGTTCGATCTACGGTAACTGATAGTAATGGAAATTATGTATTTGAAAATGTAACCCCAGGTACATATAGAATTCGAGAAGTTCATCAGAATGGGTGGAAGCGTCAGACAAAGAACCCAAGTCCGTACACGATTAAGCCGGGATCATGGTTCTCTGGTATAGACTTCGGTAATGCAAAGAAATTACAAAACGAAACAGAAGATACAGTTCAATTGGATAATAGAGACGAATAGCTCTGATATCTAGAATAAAAATCACTTCCAGCAATGGGAGTGATTTTTTATATAAAGAAGAGGCAGTCTGAATTAATCAAACTGCCTCATAAAATTTAGTGAAATGAAATAGTGGGGTATTGAGCATTGAGCAATAATATTGCTTCATTTAAACTTGTCGCTTCTCGAACTATTTTTTTTAGCGATTCATAATATCCAAGTGCATCGCCGTATGTCGTTAGGTCTCTACGACGGGTGCCTTCATCCAAATCAAAAAGTCCAATCCATGTTTCCGGGCTAATATGCTTTTCATTTGCATACCCCGCGTTAGGTTCAATTAAATTGAGTGAATTTAGGATAGATTTTTTGTTTTTTAGATTTTCGCCAGAGATTTTAGCACTTAAATGATTTATGATTAGATTATTTAGCATGTTCCACTGGTCTGAAATCGCCAGTTGGTTCTGTATTGCCTCTACGTTGATACCAAGCCATATTGCTATTGGCGTGATGTTTTTTACATCTTTCTCCAGTATATAGTGGTATTTTGGTTTTTTGTTATTTTTTCCCTGTATTTCGTTTTCCATTTATTTCTCCTCTCATCCAAGTTTTGCCTAATAATAGACTCTTCATTTTACTTATTTTATGTATTTTTGTCAAATCTTGATTACTAATAAAATGACTTTACAAAAGTATCATAAAGCTATATAATAAAATTTCTTATTATAATGGTATGAATAAACAAATTGTAGTATTAGCTGCTGGCAAGGGTACTCGTATGAAGTCAGAAGTACCCAAGGTGTTGGTACAGCTACACAAAAAGCCAATAATTAAACATTTATTGGATGAAATAGAAAAAATCGAACAGGCGACTAAGCCTGTTATTGTGGTTGGCTACAAGAAAGAATTGGTCCAAAACGAATTGGGAAGTCATTATGTATATGCAGAGCAAGAAAACTTAAGCGGTACAGCAAGTGCTGTGCTTGCCTCTAAGCCTCATGTTTCTGCCGAGCATATTGTGGTGTTATGCGGTGATATGCCGCTCATTAAAGCAAAAAGTATAGAAAAATTATTTAAGCAGCATAGTGAGAATAATTCTGTTCTCTCCATGTTTACCTGTATAGTTCCTCATTTTAAAAAACACTATGAGCATTTTTTGAGTTTCGGAAGAATTGTGCGCGATACGAAAAACAATATTACCAATATCAAAGAATACTCCGATGCGGATGAAAAGGAAAAAGCTATTAAAGAAGTCAATCCTGGGATTTATATTTTCAATGCCCAGTGGCTGTGGGAAAATATGGAGAAGATCCGCAATAACAATGCTCAGGATGAATTTTATTTGACCGACATTATTGCTGTGGCTATTTCCCAAAATAAGACAGTGACTTCCATGAAAATCTCTCCAAAAGAAGTGATTGGTATCAATACCCCACAGCAATTGGCGCACGCTCATACTTTAGTAAAAGAAAAAGCTGTAACTCAGTTTAGCCATCGCAAAACCTTTGTATTTTGGTTTTCATATATTTTAGGCACAATGTGTATTGTAGCCCTATTCGCTGCGCTAGGAATTGTTTTTTCGCGATTGTTTAATACTATAACTTATCAAATCATTACCTTTTTCATTACAGCTATATTTTTGTCCAATATTTTGGCCAAATATTACATAATTGCCGATCGGTTTTTGCAAAAAAGACGTTACTATATGTAGGTATGACTGATTTTATCTTGATAAAAAAATTAAACAGAGCAGCTTTGGGAAAGTTATTCGTGTTTGTAGTGCTTTATTTGTTCACTGGGCTGATCATAGGCTCAGTTTTTTTTCTTACACCTGATCAAGGGTTTGATATACCCATCTTGCGTACAGTTATTATCATTTTTGCAAGTGTATTGCTTTTGAAATACTTTGTGTACATGTTGCTGAGTCCGTGGAATGATGTATTGCTGTATTTTATGGGGAAAGGTAACACCAAGCGCTATAAGCCTTTGGTATCTGTTATTATCCCCGCATGGAACGAGGAAGTGGGCATTATTCACACTTTGGAATCTTTGGTAGCAAGTACGTATCATCACCTAGAAATTGTAGTCATTAACGATGGATCTACTGACAACTCAGATGCAATTATCCGCGCCTTTATAGAGAAATACAATACCACTCCGGCGCGACATAAAAAAACTATTATTTACCAGTACAAGAAAAATGAGGGGAAGGGGATTGCCTTGAATACCGGTATCAGGCTGTCTCATGGAGAGATTATTATTTCTATCGATGCGGACTGTATTGTTACCGAAAATGCAGTGTCTCATTTTGTAAAGTATTTTGCCAATCCAAAAGTAATGGCAGCTGTAGGTAATGTAAAAATTGGTAATACTAAAAATATTGTGAACGTGGTGCAATATTTAGAATTTTTATTTTCTTTCTATTTTAAAAAAGCAGACTCGTTAATGAATGCGATTTATATTATCGGCGGTGCAGCAGGGGCATTTCGCCGGGAAGTATTTGAGCGAGTGGGTTACTATAACCCAAAAAATATTACGGAAGATATCGATTTGTCTGTACGCATACAAAATGCAGGCATGAAGATCGTGTATGCTTCCGATGCAATTATCTACACCGAAGGCGCAATGGTGGTAAAAGACTTGATTAAGCAACGCCTGCGCTGGAAGAGGGGACGCATGCAAACTTTTGCCGAATTTAAGCATTTGTTTTTTAGCCTCGATAAAAAGCATAATAAGATACTTTCGTGGTTAGTGTTACCACTTGCAATATTCGGAGAGATTCAGCTGTCAGTAGAATTATATTTCTTGGGTTTTTTGTACGTCTATTCTTTTCTCATTAGAGACTTCTCATCTTTTATTTCCGGTATTGTTGTGGTGAGTACTATGTTTTTGGTGCAAACATTATTCGATGATCCAAAATCCAAAAAATGGTGGTTCTATTTCATTTCCCCGATCGGATGGCTATTGTTCTATCTGGCAACATTTGTGGAGTATAATGCTTTGATGCGTTCTTTGTGGTCTGCTTTCAGAAAAAAAGAAGTAACTTGGCAGCGCTGGCAAAGGCATGGTGTCCATGGTATAATTGAAAACCAAGATTAATAATGGAAAGTCAATAAAAACTATGTTTTCTCTGTTATTGAAACGAACATCAATTAAAATTTTATTAGCAGTAGTAATGGTCGCTGGGTCAGTAGTCACTGCGGTCCATGCCGATCATATTAGTAATTTTGTGCATTCTGCTATCGCAGCAAGTTGTGAGGTGGATGTGGTTCATGCGGCTAGTGTCTCGAGCGGAAAAGTTGCGTACGAATTTACTGTTACAAATATGGGCACGGATCTTTGCCAGGCGGCAAGTTTAACGCTTCATTACTCGGATCGAGAAACCGTGCAAGCTGTTTCTCCAAAATCGACCGCAGGTAATTACTATTGGCAGTTAGGTAATTTGGGATCAAAACAATCTTCTAAAGTATCTATATCTACTGCGTATGCCGGCACAGATTTATATACTGAAGCATGTGCTACTGCAAATAATGGGCAGGATGATTGTATTGTGGTTACCGGGGATACTGGCTCATTAGCTCCTGAGGTTCCTGCTCTACCGCCAACAGATACAAACCCTCTTCCTCCGGTCCAGTCGCCAGTACAAACTGACGGTTCTGATAAAGAATTTGGTATGTGGGTATGGAATTCCCCGGTAGAAATGACTGCAGAGTATCGGCGCAAAATGCTGGATTTTGCAGTCGCAAACAAAGTGAACGTGTTGTATGTGACAGTTGATGATTATTTGACTTTGTATAATTTGCCAGCAAGTGCCAATCGCACTAATAAAATTAAGAATTATAACGCCGCTGTTGCAACCTTGTTAGCGGAAGCAAAAGCAAAAAACATTGCAGTGGATGCAGAAGCTGGCTGGAAAGACTGGGCTGAAACCGCTAAGCGGGTGAATGGGTACAATATAGTTCAATATGTAATCGATTTTAATGCTGCTCAGCCAAATAAATTCCGCAAGCTGCAGTTCGATGTAGAGCCTTACTTACTTTCATACTATGAGAGAAATAAAGCGACCACTTTAACTACATATGTAGAATTTATCGCAGAAGTAGCGAAGCGAGCTAAAGCAGGTAATCTCTCTTTAGGAATAGTGATTCCTCATTTCTATGATTCTACTCAAAAATGGACACCAACAATCAAGTTTAATGGCATAACAGATTTTACGTATAATCACTTATTGTCTATTTTAAATACTGTGCCGAACAGTGATATCATCATCATGTCATACCGAAACTTTGCTGAAGGAAATGACGGTGTTATTCAATTGTCGGATCCAGAGGTACAGCAAGCAGTCGGTTCTGCTACCAAAGTAATCGTCGCACAGGAGACAGGGGATGTTGATCCCGCGTATGTGACATATTTTGGAAAGTCTAAAACATACATGAATAATCAGATTTCGCTCGTGAATGGATATTTTGCAACTTATTCTTCATTTGACGGGATCGCGGTAAACTATTACGAACCATTTGCAGCGCTTAAAAACTAAAAAATAACGTGAAAGAGCCTTAAATAAGGCTCTTTTTAAATTTGCCTTATATTTATGCAGGGTTTATAATTAATACACGCATATTTGACAAAAATTGTGATTACACGTATAATCACTAGATTTATAATTAAAGAAAATCATATGAATAAGTTAGGTATTTTGTATACCAAAGC
>CAYVGX010000023.1:0-9143 GCA_964451015.1 uncultured Candidatus Saccharibacteria bacterium
CAATTTTTTTGATAGCGCACTTTCAAATGAGAAATTTTTAAGCGGACCCCTGTTTGGTCTGCTATGGCGACTAAGTTCGCTACACTATCTACAATGTGATCAGACTCATTTCTTAGCGAGACGGATAATAGCTTGTCATGCTTGGCGCACAGTTCTGCTAGGGCTACGATTTCCAGATCAGTCACATTAAGTTCATGAGAATAAAACAATCCCAACGAGACGCCGCTGGCACCTTGTTTAAAGCTTAATTCAATAATTGTTAGAATGCTTTCCAGTTCTCCTTTATCGGGTGCAGCTGTAGAATCCCCAAGCAAACCACGACGTACCGTGGAATAACCTACTAAACTTAAAAGATTGGCGCCAAACTTCATGGTTTGCAACTGTTTTTTATACTCAGCATAGCTTTGCCAATTCACATTAAGCCCTGTGGTTGGCTGCCATTTTTGCACTGCGCGCAGGCTGTCTGCGGAAATGAGAGGCGCTAGGCTTGCTCCCGAACTTCCTAATAGCAGCGTGGTGTATCCTTGAGTAACTAAGCTTTGCAAGGGAGGATTGTCAAAAATTTGCCAGTAGCTGTCGCTATGGTTTTGGACGTCAATAAAACCAGGAGCCAAAACCATGCCATGCGCATCAATAATTTGTGCAGCAGACGCGTTTGCCAAATCTCCTATTGCTACGATAGTATCTTGTTCTATAGCTACATCCGCAGTACGCGCTTTTGCACCTGTACCGTCTATTAAAGTTGTATTTTTGATGAGCAATGAATACATTATTTATCTAAAAAGAATATAATAATTGCGATTACGCTTGCGATAGCTGCTAAAATCCAAAAACGCATAGTAATTTTTGTTTCAGGCCAACCCCTGGCTTCCAAATGGTGATGCACCGGTGCAGAGAGTAAAAATTTCTTTTTGAAAACAACTCTCCAGGCAATTTGCAGAATTGTACTGAGAGCTTCTGCTAGAAAAATTAAACCTATAAGCGGTAATAAGTAGACACTGTTCGTCAAAAATGCAACGATAGCCAAAAGCACGCCGAGCCCCATAGACCCTGTATCGCCCATAAAAAACCTAGCCGGGTACACATTGAACCATAGAAATGCTAATAAGCTACCAGAAATGACGCCAAGTATAGAGGCTAGCTCGGTACGATCCTGCATAAAGGCCACAAGTGCGTAGCTAGCAAAAGCAATAAGCAGTGTACCCCCTGCTAAACCATCTAAGCCGTCAGTTTGATTAACCGCAAAGCTTGTACCAACAGTAATGAGCAAGAAAAATGGGATAAACAACCAGCCTAGAGTAATGTCGCCGTAAAATGGAATATGAACAAAATCAAAGCCTAATTTAAAGTAAAACCACCATGCACCGATTAAGGCAACGGCTGTATAGAGAATGATCTTAAAGCGAAAACGAAATCCTCTGCCTTCATGGCCGAGTTTTTTTATGTCCAAGTAATCATCCATTAATCCTACTATCGCTGCGCCTACCAAAGCCCCTAATGGTAGCAATGTTTCTTTGCGGGTCACAAAATTGAGGATATGAAACTGTTCAATACGTAATCCTTGGTCTAAGAGCCAGAATAGCGCAGCCAAAAAGGCTGTTACTCCCCAAATCAGAATTCCTCCCATAGTAGGCGTACCTTCTTTACTCATATGCATGCCTGTGTATAACGGGGTACTTCCCCCGTTTCGGATTTGCTTGCCTAATTTATATTTATATAAAAAATTAGTTAGCAATGGCGTTAAAGCTATTGCTAACATGAAAGAAATTGTGGTTAAGCTAAAAATTTTGATCAGTAATTCTACTTCCATACTTAGTATTATACAATATTTATCGACTGTTTACCAAATTTCTGAGTTCTAGCGTATCTGCTTCTCTATTTGGACTGCCGATGACAATTATAAGATACGAATCATTGTTGTGTTTGATTATTGTTACCATGCTTCCCAAAGCAGTATTAGTAAATCCTGTTTTTATTGCATATAAGTCCTCGTATTTTCCAATGAGCTTATTAGTAGCCGTAGTTTTCAAAATAGAACCATTTTTGGCTTGGAATTGGTAACTCGTTTCTTTGCTGGTTTGTTCAAAAATATTCGTGGCTAACAATTTTTTCACCAATAATTCGATGTCATCTGCGGAAGAATAGTTAGTATTGCTATCAAATCCCATAGGGTTACTATAGCGCGAACTACTCATGTTGAGAGATTTAGCTTCTTTATTCATGAGACTTGCAAAATCATTACCTGTTTTTTGCTCAATGTAGCCGGACAAAGACAAAGCAGCATCATTGGTGGAACCAATGAGCATAGCCAGCATCAAATCTTTTACTGCTACTGTATCCCCGACTTTTAGATTAAGTGAGGGGCTTGTAGCTTCTATATCATGCGCCGTAATAGTATACTCATCGTTTAAATTTCCATAATGCATGGTGACCCATGCAGTCATAAGCTTGGTCAGACTTGCGATCGGTAATGGAATATCTGCATGACTTTTAGTGAGTATGCTACCGGAAGTGAGGTTTATAACTTTATAGCTTGTGGCTTGGATCGTGTTCTTATCTGGAGGCGCTTCAACTTGATAATTGGTAAAGTTTTGTAATGCTTCGTTTTCAGATTGACTCGCTCCTAAAATAGATACTTCTGTTGTAGGCGCTAATACTGCACTGGAAATAGTAAAAGAAACTAAAAAACATAAAACAAAAACTACTATATCAGTAGTCAGGTATCGTAGTACTGTAACTGAGTGTTTCATATTATTATTGTAGCGAATATACAAATTGACAGCAATTTTTTGGTTCGCTAAGATGATATAGCAATTAATATTATGTTATGGAAATAAAAGTAACTAAAGATAATTTTAAAGCAGAAGTACTAGAATCAGACATGCCTGTACTCGTAGATTTCTGGGCAGAATGGTGTGGTCCTTGTAAGGTACTTGGTCCAGTAATCAGCGAATTGGCTACTGAATATGAAGGTAAATATAAAATCGGTAAGTTAGATGTAGATGCAGAGCCAGAATTAGCTCAGCATTATGGGGTAATGAGTATTCCAACTATGAAGTTCTTCAAGAATGGCGAAGTGGTTGGAGAGTTAGTAGGTGCAGCTCCAAAGCCAACAATTGTACAAGAATTAGAAAAGCATTTGTAAGTTTAATAAAACCCTGGTCACCCAGGGTTTTATATTTATAGTTCGTATGTCGTATTCTGTTCCATAGCTTGGTCCTTTGGTTTGCTTTCGGTAGCAGCGATTTCGTTGTTGTCTGCAGGTCTTGGCTGTGCAGGTTGGGTTGGTTTGGCAGGAGGTTTTGGTGCTTCGAAAGCTTGCCCGATGCTTTCGGAAATAGTGTCTACTAAATTTTTTTGCTTCTCCTGGCTGATCTTTTGAGCTTGATCCCAAATGGATGACTGCTGCTTTATAGGAGGCTTTTTAGAGATTGGTTTCTGATTTTGATAGTTACCTTTGGGCTTTTCAAAACGGGGTTTTTTGAAACTAGAATTATAATCTCTGTTTGTTCTGCTTTCTCGATTGTCTCTTGTCTCTCTTGCAGTGTCGGGGGTTTTTGGTGCGGGCTTATGATTAGGTTGTACACTTTGCTTTACTCTCTCTAGTAGATCAGCAGCAATTTGAATTTCTGGTCCCTTTGATGTAGGCTCCGTTACTTGAGTGTTTTCTGAATCAACTTCTACCAAAGGCTGTTCTGTTACTAAAGTCTCTGGCGCGATGATTTGAGTATTGTTAGTGACAGTTGGTTCGTCCTCAGTTTCTATGCTGTGTGATTGAGCAGAAGCTTCATGAAATTCTGTACCCATCCAGCGTTGAATTTTATCCTCTACTTGCGCACGAGGGTTTGCATATCGTTCCCGTGATACTTTAATGACTTTCTCCCCTTCATCTACGCGGAAGTTCTCGTCTACCGGCATGGTTACCGCAGTGAAAGGATCACTCGCAACACCGTTGATCATCAGTTTGAGAATAATATGGTACTTAGGTAAGTTTACGATATCATTTGGCGTGAACGCTGGTTCGAATTCTGTTTCCAAGAATTCCGCGTCTGCAGCGCCAACGCGGAAAACCACCATGGTACCTACGTTACCAAATACTGCATCGCGTACTTTATTATTACCCTCAGGAGACAATTGACCAATATACTGATGACCCATAGTGAGGTTAAGTCGATACTTACGGGCTTCGCTTAAAATCGTAGCAAAACTGTCGGTAACAAAGTTTTGGAACTCGTCTACGTATAAGTAAAAATCTTGGCGTTCGTTTTCGGGTATGTCAACGCGCGACAACGCAGCAAGTTGCAGTTTAGTGATAATCATAGCCCCAAGGAGGGCGGAATTGTCTTCACCAACCTTACCTTTTGAAAGGTCGAGCAATAAGATCTTGCGATTATCCATAATATCGCGCAAATCAATTGTAGATTTCGGCTGACCAACAATATTACGGATAACAGCAGAAGATAAAAATTGACCGACTTTGTTTTGAATAGGAGCCACGGCTTCGGTACGGTACTTTTCTGCGTAGTTAGCGAACTCTTCTATCCAAAAAGCTTTAACCATTGGGTCCTTGATATTATCTACGATGCGCTTGCGGTATTTTTTGTCTACGTACATACGCACAATACCAAGCATGGTGTTGCCAGGGCTGTCGAGCAGGGCCAAAATAGTATTGTTCAAAATATATTCCATACGACTCGACCACATGCTTGCCCAGATTTTAGTGAATACGCCCATCAGACCGGACGCTACCAAATGCTTATACCGGCTTTCTACTGCTTCCAGAATGTTAAAAGCAATGGGATGTTCTAAATCGGCCGGGTTAAAGTATACAACATCGTTAATTCTGCTAGGTGGTATAAAGTCTAGGATCTTTACAATAGAGTCGCCGTGAGGATCGATAAAACAGATACCATTGCCATTACGCACATCTTGAATAGCCATGTTTTCCATGAGAGTCGTTTTACCCATCCCGGTTTTACCAATTACGTACATATGGCGACGGCGATCGTCTGGCTTGATACCAAAAGGCACCTGCTGATTACGGTAGTTGGTTTTGGCAAATAAAGTTATCTTTTCTTGTTCAGACATAAAATAAATAGATTACTATTCGATCACTTCTTCGATAGGAAGATTGGCAGGTGGCTGTACTTTCTTGATTTCGAGCGATTCAACTGGCTGCACTACTGCAGTCTTCGTGATTGGGAAATGAAAAATAGTCGCGAGTTCTTCTGCATTCAGTATATACTTATTTTCTCCAATATAGTTACTGCGGCCTTTGAAACCTTTAAATAATAATGCTTTTCTGCGGTCCACCCACCATTTTATATATGCGGCTTCAAGACGGGGCGAAATGCGCCAGTCCTTTTTAGGGCCATATCCTGCGCGAAAACCATTGAAATTAGCCGAACTGAAAATTTTGAACGGGCTCAATACTAATTTCTTAGCGTCTTTGTTGAATTTTTGCTTTGTACCGACATGAAGCAATCTTATTTTAACTTCGTATGCAGGCTTTCCTAATTTACTTTTAATCGCAGATACTTGCTGTTTAACAATATCATCCACACCGGTCATATCTGCGGCAATTTTAGTCTTCTTACCATCTGGTCCAAGTACTTCCTTCTCTCCTACTAGCTTTTTAATCTCAGCTTCTGCGTCTGCTTTCCAGGATGCATCGGCAACTGGCTGTAAAATGTATTGGATGCCATAAAATTCTTCGTCGCTCAGTTTTGTCATTGTTTCGAAAAGTGGTGTTAATGGGTCCACCACCAATTCACTCACTTCAGGACCTTTAAGTCCTTCAAATTCCCGCCATGTGCGGATTGGGTAACTATGATTCTTGGTTAAAAGCATTTCTGCACCAAACAATTCATAATTAGGATCTTCTGGAGAATAATTAAAATTTTCTAAGTAATCATGAATCTCGGTCATTTCTAAAGTTGGGTAATTGGCATAAAAGGCAGCCTCCACCATTTGGCGCTGCTTGGTGGGTACGCGAAGGATGTATGAAATCTTCCCGCCTAAGCTAACTATTTCGAGAGCAAAACGGAAAATCAGACGGCCTTCTATATATTTTTCCTGGAAAGTGAAATTATCATAAAAAGTATGCAGTTGAATGAAGATCTGTTCTGCATTGTAAAAACTACTGATGTTCTCTTTGGGCGGCTTTATTTCATAATATGTGTATTGAATACTGGATAGATATTGATCCTGAATATCCTCTACATACGCTACGCGCACTACATAAATGAGGGTAATAAGAAAAAGGACCCATCCACCGTGAATGAATAGAAACCAAACAATTTTGAGTATATCTAATACATTGGGGAAGAGTCCTAATTCCATATTACAATAGTTTTTGTTTCAAGGTGCGGCAAATGCCGCTGTTATTTTACAATTTACACTAAGTCGTATAAGTTTTTTGCAACTTTTTTAAACAGCTTCTTATTGGATAATCCAACTAATACTGTGTTGCGCTTTACCATACGTTTTTCTAAAACTTTTTCTACTATTTCGTCGCGGGTTAAAGGTTTGCCCGCTTCTTTCAGTACATCTTTAATGATATCAGAAACCACGCCTGGTGCGTACCCCCATTCGGTTAAGGCATAAATGCCTCGGCCAACAAGTACAAAACGTTTATCTTTGATGAGCTTGTTATGCACAGTTTCCTTATAGGCTTTTCTTTGGTCTATGCCGTTTTGATTGATGAGGTCGGTGATAACAGAATAGTGCTCTGGTTTGCCGTGGTGCTTCATTACCATGTAGGCTTTATCACCCACGTCTTTTGGTTTGATTTCATTCCAGTGCCCCAAACCTACTTCTCCAAAAGGGTTTGTCTGAACGCCACTTGTCGCGCGTAAGTAATTGAGAACGACTTTCGGAGTAAGCTGTGTTTGATTGGATTGATAGAACTCAGAGTGCTCAAATTTTTCTAAGAATTGATCTGGGTGAATTGGTTTCCCGTGATTATCTAAAATATTTTTAGTTGTCTGAACAAATTCTCGCAAGAACTGCTTATCGAAACCGATTTTTGCCCAAGATTGTTTGATATGTTCGTCGGAAGAATGCTCTTCCAATTCGGTAATAAGTTTTAATAAAAAGCGTAATGCTTGAATATCTTTTTGACTAGTGTAACCAAGGTAGTTACTGAGTGATTCTTCGGACATAATGTCGCCATGTTCAGAAATAGTTGCAACTAATAAATCCCGTGCAATCATGAATTCTTGCAATTCCTGTACGCCACGCTTCAAATTTTTAAGCAATTCCTTCTCAATTTGTCGAACGCGTTCACGGGTTAAGCCTTGTTCTTCACCAACTGCTTTTAAGGTTTGAATATCTTCTTCGGCCAAGCCGTAACGCTTGGATAAAATAACTTTTTCTCGTTCTTTTAAGGGGTCTAAAATTTTAGACACGATTAAACTAAGCTCGAAGTGCTGTAAGGATTCTTTTTGGTGTGAGTCGATTATAGTGTCTAAAATACCCATTGGTTTTGATTAATATAAATGATTATAACATTTATTGTTTTACAGGTCAAATAATACTTATAATAAATATCCGTAAAAAATCCTCGATTTTACGAGGATTTTTAATTATTTTCGCTTTTTCCAATTTTGCCAGAGTACTAATATCGGACTGGCTACAAAGATTGATGAGTACGTTCCGGCAATAATACCGATAAATAAGGCAAGTACAAAGTACTTAATTGTCACGCCGCCGAACAGTAATAGGGCTAAAAGCACCAATAATACTGTTAAGCTAGTATTTAAGGATCTGACTAAGGTTTGGGAAATACTGTGATTGACCACAAATTCCATAGATTGACCAGCATATACGCGCAAGTTCTCTCTAATTCTGTCGAATACAATGATTGTATCGTGAACAGAGAAACCAAGTACTGTAAGCATTGCAGTAACGAACATACTGTCTACTTCTACTTCAAAGAAATGCCCAAGAATTGAAAAGATGCCGAGTACTACTAATAAGTCGTGGAGCAAAGCAACGATTGCAGCAACACCGAACTGCCAGGAAGACACGGGACGCGATACTTTTCGGAAAGCGTAAGCGATATAGAAAATAATACCAAGAGATACTAATGCGAGCTGATAAATAGCTTTTCTAGTTAGCTGCTCCCCTACAATTGGTCCTATAGATTCGTAGCGCTTCTCTTCGTAATCACCAAATTTATTTTTAAGCTCACTAAGAATCTTATCGTGTGTTTCCTTGGTTAAAGTTCCGGTACGGATAATAACGCCTTTATCCCCTGCAATTTGTACTTGAGGATTTTCTACACCTTGATTGGTAACGATTGCTTTGACTTCGTTGGTGTCTGGTGTGCTATTAAAGTTCAATTCGGTTACAGTACCTCCTTTAAAGTCGATACCGAGACGAAGACCAAAGATACCTAGCGAGATAACGCCGAGCACCAAAATAACCACTGAGACGAGAAAAAAATATCTGTAGTAATTAAGTAATTTCATAGATGTGTATTAATTATTCTCCTGCTGTTTTTTCAGTGAGACACCGAATAACCATGGCTTTGTCGCAAACCATTTGGTGGTTAATAAGGTTAAGAAGGTGCGAGTGACAGTGATTGCACTAAACATTGAGATTAAAATACCGATTGATAGTGTAACAGCAAATCCTTTAATTGATGGAGTGCCAAACATGTAGAGAATCAAAGTGGTAATCAAACTGGAAACATTGGAGTCGCGAATAGAAAGCCAAGCGCGAGCGAAACCATCTTCAATTGCACGGTGTAGTTCTTTTCCAGAACGTAGTTCCTCTTTCATACGTTCGAAAATTAAGATATTTGCATCTACTGCCATACCGATAGAAAGAATGAAACCTGCAATACCTGCCAAAGTTAACGTAACAGGCTGTACACCTCCGAGGAAAATTAAGGCAATATAACTTACTAGGGCCAGTATACCAAACCAGCCGCTGACAGTGATACCGAGCAGGAAGAAAATACCTACTAACACAATGGCAGTCACTGAAATACCAATCTTAAACACTGCGATGGAAATGAGAGTGTAAATCAATAATGCAGCAACTGCGAGCATACCTGGATAACGGTAATAAAACAGCATGAACAGGGCTACTAATAGTAATCCAATAAGACCTGCGATCAAGGACTTCTGGATAGA
>CAYVGX010000024.1:0-9122 GCA_964451015.1 uncultured Candidatus Saccharibacteria bacterium
TGCCAATACTGGACTACAGTTAGTTGCACAAGTTGACTCTACTTCTATTGTAGACGGATCTCTACAGGCTCCTGGGGGATACGTGCAGGATAAGACTATTACCTGGAACGGCTCTTCTAGTAATACTTTGGAACAGTTGAATCCGAAACAAAACGGCACTGTAAAATTCCAGTTTAAAGTCTCTGATCAAATTTCAGGAGATGGTAGTACGATCGCTATCACACCGCGCATCAAGTCTAACCAAAATAGTACTTTTATACAGGGCGCAGTTTTGCAGCTAAAAATATCTGGTAGTGCGGCTATGGAAGCATATGTAGAACATGTAAGTGGCAGCCTGCCTCCAAAAGTAGGAGAATCGAGCACTTTTGAAGTACAATTTTCTCTTACTAATGCGAGCAATGATTATGAGGATGGCGTGTTCGTGGGTTATATTCCTGTAGGGGTAACTCTCGACCAGAATTCTATAACCTCGTTAGAAAAAAGTAATGTAAAGTTCGATAGCGCTACTGGTAAGCTTACCTGGACGGTAGGTACGTTGAAAGCTTTTTCTGGATCTGATCTGCCAGCGCGGACACTTGCTTTTAAAGTGAGTACCACTCCTTCCAGTTCTCAAATCAACAAGCCGATAATATTATTTAAGTCAGCGAATTTTACTGCTAAAGAAGCTGCGACAGGTAAGCAGGCGGACATTACTATAGATGCGATTACTACCAACGACTTGCCTGATGGATCTGAAAACGGCAGGGTCACCAATTAAATTTAGTTGTGCTGTAAACCGCCTTTTGCTAAGTAATGCAAAAGGCGGTTTGTTATTTAGACAAAAATGTATGGCATGGTAAAATAGGGAATCAAAGGAGGTGTCATAATGGGACATTTATTGAAAATTACGGATTTTTATAGGGAGCTGTATCCCGAGATCCAAAAGTTTCAAATAGTGCTATATACCAATCACGGAGATATAAAGCACTATTTTTGGGTAGATGTGCAGGACATCTATAAACCGTCCTGGCTAGAAGCAGAGATAGATGCTTTAATAGAAAGCCGGAGGGGTGTTTATAATTTATATCCCGATGATTTCCATGTCGGACTTTCGAATTGTTTTGAAATGACAGATGGTTCCAAAAGATTTCCTCCCTTTATAGATCTAGGCATTCGCTCGTGGCGAACAAGTCCAGATGGTATGTATGACCAAGACACTCTCATGGTTATGCAGCAGCAAAGCCTGAGCAGAGTAAAGATTGTGTTAGAACTTTTGCAGGTAGGCAGAGGGATCATAGTTGATTCTGGGAACGACTATCATTTTTTCGGTTTGGAATTATGGACAAAGGATCAGTGGGAATTGTTTGTAAACAATGGAACGTGGTCGCGAAGTCCTTTAGTGCTTATCAAAGACAAGCTGCCATTTTCTCCCGCATGGGACAGTTATGCTGCCTCATGTGTAGGAGAGCTGTGGGGACAATTAGTAAAACGGCAAAAGTATAGTTACTTTTTGCGTGTTTCTGATAGGGTGAATAGTCCTGAGATTGTAGATGTGTTTGATGGGGAAAAGCTCGTGTTAGTCTACCCACCTGATGACGCTGCCTGCCAGATCGGTTTAAGTGTTGCTAAAGAAAATTACTCGGAAAATGAAAAACGCGCATGGGAAAAAGCTCAGCAAGGGGATTTTAGTGCTTTCGCAGAATTGGATAAGTTAGAGTTAACCCATTTCTGCAAAATACCATGCCCGTATGCTGATACAACTTGGTGGTGCCCATCAATTCAAATACGTCTCGGTTATATGAAACCAAGCGGCGAGTAGATTACTTGTCGCTTCTTTTTATATAAAAAACAGCGTCGTAATGACGCTGTTTTGTTTGTGTATTTATGGGTGAATAACACCTTGAATGCGTGGATCGGAAATATCGAGAGTTCTGATAGTCTTTTTGTACAAGCCTGCGTAGTTCCATTCGCTGATCGTGACTTCTGTACCGCTCACGGATTCGATTTTGGCAACGTGTCCGTAGCGGCGGTTTTCGTTAGTTACAAGAATCGCACCGGCGACTGGATTGCGATCTACTTTGACTCCTTGCGCTTTTGCGTTTGGGATCCAGCGATTAGCATTTCCTCCCCAGGTAACACCTGCTACGTTGCGTGCAACGTAATCAGTGCAATACCCAGCAGCGAATTTGTGGTTACCGCTGATAGAAGCAAGTTTTGGAATAGAAGGTTTTACTTTAGTCGGAGTTGTCGAGGTAGAGGACGGAGTTACAGCAGCAGGGGCTTCTGGTTTAGTTAATGTACCGCCAGGGATAATTAAATAACCACCTACTTCTACCATATCTTCACGGTCTTCCAAAGCGTTGTACGAAACAATTTTATCGATATCTGCTTTATATGTATCTGCAACGTCGGTTAAGGTGAGGTTTGCGTTGGTCACCTGAATCACAATACCGTCTACTGGGGGAACAATAATATCCCAGCCAGCTAATAAGGCATAGTTTGGTAAACCATTACTGTCGCGAATAGTTTGCGGTTTTAAGCCGTATTTAGCAGCAACAGTGTATACCGTATCGAATGGTTCGGTTTTAATAATTTTAACTTGATTGTTGATTAAGCTCTGGATACTATCGGGATTTGGCTTCGTGATACCGCTGTCATCAATTTGCGCTTCAGTATCGACTGATACTGCAGTGCTTTCTCCCAGAACCTGACCTTCGTTTGCAGAAGCCTGAGCAAAGATTCCTTCGCTTACCACTTTGGTGCTTATAGTATTTTGTTTGTTAGCCAGCGCCACGTTTAGGTTTGGATGGTATTTCAGTAACATAGAAGCCAGGCTGGCATCGTTGTGGTTATATTCCGATTTGAAAGGATTAAAAATAACCACGTTTGCCACTGCGACTATAAATACAATAACACCCATGATAATTTCGCTGGAGAAGTTGATGCCGTAATCCCAATTGTCCATTTTATGGTGCAATTGCACGGCAGGGAACTGGTGGGTATAAATTTTGGAAATACGAGGAAATTTAGTTTTTATAGAAAAAACTAGTTTTTTAAAAAGGTACTGGCTGATCAACCAATATCTTTTGAGCTTTTTAAACAAATATTTAGTTAAATGTGAGGCGGGTATAGAGTGCTTTCTTTGCGTATGCAAACATCGTTTCTTTGATCGATACAGTTAAATTAAACGTATTCTAACTCCCATCCGGATATCACCAAATGACGATGTAATTAAGCTAAAATGAAGTAAAACCTATTAGACTTAACAAGTCTAACAGGCATTTTAACCCAAGACAAGCCAGGTTGGGGATTACTCGAAATTTACCCCAATTTTAAGCGATTTTTTTTCCACAATCCGCATAAATAAAAGAGAAATTGGCTCCTAGATCCTTATTTTTCGTCATATTATTGTGAAGCTTTTGGAGGCACTCTATAGTGCTATCCAATGCTATAATGTATGCATGGATCTCGGTCATTTGAACCAAAGACAGCAGCAAGCCGTTACAGCCCCATTGGGGCCTGTTTTAGTTTTGGCCGGGGCCGGAAGCGGGAAAACGCGCGTGCTCACGTACCGCATCGCTTATATTATAGAGCAGGGCTGGTTTACCCCGGAACATATTTTAGCTGTTACTTTTACCAATAAAGCTGCAAAAGAAATGCAGCAGCGGGTTAATGATTTATTGGTTTCTGGAAATCAGTCTATATTAGCTACCCAGCCGACCTTAGGGACTTTCCATTCCGTTGGGGTTCGCATTTTGCGTAAGCATATTGCCAAGCTTGGCTATGACCCCAATTTTGCTATTTTAGATTCGGACGATCAACTTAAGATTCTGAAGGATATTTTAAAAGATTTAAATATTCCCAAACAGTATTCTGCTAATTTATTTCGCGCTTATATTTCCGGGGCAAAGAATCTGCTGCAAACTCCGGCGCGTATGGATATTGGCCTGGAAGGATTTATGCAGGAGCAAGCCAAAGAAGTATATGCCCGTTATCAAAACTATTTGTTCAAGCAGAACAGTCTTGATTTTGATGATCTACTGATGCTGCCGATTGTCTTATTTGAAACTTTTCCAGAAGTACTGCGTAAGTTTCAAGAGCTGTGGCAATATATATTAGTAGATGAATATCAGGATACTAATCAGGCGCAGTATATGTTTTTGCATTTGCTGGCTAAGACAGGCAATCTGTTTGTAGTGGGTGATGATGCTCAAAGCATTTATGGTTTTCGCGGTAGCAATATTGCTAACATTTTAAATTTTGAAAAAGATTACAAAGGAGTACAGGTGATTAAGCTCGAACAAAATTACCGCTCCACAAAAAATATTCTAGCTGCTGCTCAGAAAGTCATCGAATTAAATTCGGAGCAAAAACCAAAAACATTATGGACGGAAAATCATGATGGCGACAAGGTGGTTATAGAAGAAGTCTATGACGGACGAGCGGAAGCGTTGTTTGTCGCACGGCATATTGTAAAGTTAGCTAGCGGCGAAGATACAGAAGAAATAGAATACGAACCAGAAGAACCGTCATCTACCACCTTTTCTATATTAGATACTTTTTTGGCCCAGCAAAAACGGCGTGGCAAGTTGGGTGGTGGTTTTCAAAGCTTGGGAGTGCCTCAGTTGCCGAAAGATCACGAAAGCCTAAGCCGCTTTGCTGTATTATATAGAACACATGCCCAGTCACGGCAATTGGAAGAAGTTTTTATTCAGGCAGGGATTCCCTATCATATCGTGGGCGGGGTAAAATTTTACGAGCGTAAGGAAATTAAAGATGTGTTGGCTTATTTACGATTGTTGCTTAATCCTTTCGATTTAGTATCGCTTGGCCGGGTAGTTAACCTTCCTCCTCGGGGGATCGGCGACAAATCTCTGGATACTATTCGCCGCTTTGTGCTTATGCAGGAAAAGCTGGTACCTATCGATCAGGCTATTGGTATGGTGGCTCGCATGGGATTGCCGCAAAGGCAGTCTCAAAGCTTGGCGCAGTTTTTTGAGACTATTCGCAAAATTACCATCGTGCCGGATGGCACTAATCTGAGCGAGCTTTTAAAAGTTGTTGTAAAACTTTCTGGTATCGAAGATTATCTGCGTGATGGCACTGACCAAGGGGAGACTAGAATCGAAAACATTCAAGAATTATTTAACGTGACATCGAAGTTCGACCACGTGCCATGGCAAGATGGCCTGCTGATGTTTTTGGAAGAAGTAGCGTTGATTACAGATTTAGATCAACTTACGGACGAAAGAAATTCGGTCACGATGATGACTTTACATGCTGCTAAAGGTTTAGAATTTGATACGGTATTTTTCGTCGGCTTGGAAGAAGGTATTTTACCTCATTCTAATAGCTTGCTCGATCCGGCCGAACTTGCCGAAGAGATTAGGTTGGCGTATGTAGGTTTAACTCGCGCGCGCAAGCAATTGTTTTTAATATATGCACAGAGTAGACAAATGTATGGCAGTTTTCAAAGCAACGCGCCATCACGTATTTTACATGTACTGCCAAAGGAAGCTATTAAAGCTAATGCTCATTTAGAAATTCATTCTTCTTTCGAAGAAGGAATTAGTTACGAACCATTTGAATAATTATGACAATAGAAACTTTAAAACAACTATTGATTGACTATGGACTCAAGCCGAACAAGACGTATGGTCAAAATTTTTTGATGGATGAAATTATCTTGCAGGACATGGTTGATGTAGCGAGTGTATCCGATGTGGATGCAGTGATCGAAGTTGGTCCGGGAATCGCAAACCTAACAAAATTTCTGCTTCATACATCTAAGCAGGTGATCTCTATAGAAAAAGATGAGCAGTTCATTCCGATTTTAAATTCGCTTAAAAAAAAGTATAAGCATTTTTCATATCTGCACGAGGATGTGTTGAACGTGGAGCTAGATGCGCTAGTAGGGGACTTGCAGCAGTATAAAGTGGTAGCCAATATACCGTATTATGTAACAGGAAAAATTATCCAAAAATTTCTAGCTGCCAAACATAAGCCGCGTAGCATGACGCTGTTGATGCAGAAAGAGGTGGCGCATAATTTAACGGCGAAGCCGGGCAACTTAAACTTGCTCGCTATCTCTGTGCAGCTGCACGCTGAAGCAAAACTGATTCAGGTTGTTCCGGCACATAAATTTTATCCTGCTCCCAAAGTAGACAGCGCGGTCGTGCATATAGAATTATATGAACATGAAAAATATAAAGTTGATGATGAGAAATTTTTCTTCAAAGTTTTGCGCGCCTGCTTTTTAGGAAAGCGCAAGCAGATCCATAACACTTTAACTAATAATTTGCATGTACCCAAAGAGGAGGTGGAAGACATTCTCCGGCATGTAAATATTTCTACCACGTATCGACCTCAACAATTGACAATTGAACAGTGGATAGAACTTTCTAAAAAAATTTTTCAACTAAAAAATCCTGAAAGATAATTTCAGGATTTTTATTTAGAACACCACAGCGTTGCCGATACGAATATTATTTTTGTCGGACCATCCGCTCGGCACTTCCAGAACGTGAGAGATGTTAGTGGGGGGAGTATATGTGGGGAGCTGTGTAGTCTCTGTTGGAACAGGGGCATTTTTTTCTATACCCACGACGGTGCCGTTGTTGATCCAGATGATATCGATACTGAAGCGCATGTCCTTCATCCAAAATGAGGGACGCTTATCGGTTGTATTTGTAAAATCGAATAGCATGCCTCGATTGTTTTCTAATGAGGGGCGATAAGAAAGCCCTAACTTTCTTGCGTTGTCCGTGTCTACAACTTCTACAAGAATATTCTTGTCAGCTATAGTGAGCGAGCGATCATAATTTTCGGAAATGTGTGTCTGTTCGCTTTTTACTTCAGGTCGGACAGGTTCGAATTTTGTACGACCACAACTTGTTAACAGTAGGGAACAGAGAGGGATAGTGAAAAAAAATGTCTTCATGTATCGCATAAAAATTTTTTGAAAAATGACTTGTCAAAATATAAAATTTCTGCTATAATAATAACAAAGATTCAGTATTTCTGAAACAAAAATAAAAACACAACTGTATATTTCTTGATTTATAGCCAAATAATTGGCTGTATTTGCTTGGATATAGAAGTTGTAGCCTGTCTATGCAGCTACATATAGTCGACAAATTTAAAAAGCTTGGTTTTAGTATCAATCATTTAGCTTTGGTTGGTGCCTTCTTTTTATTACTGGGAGGACTGACCTACAGCCAGGAGCCATTGCTTTTAGAAAATTTATTTTCTCTTAAGTTTTTAAAAGCTGAGACACAGACACAAGATCAGGTAGATATTTCTCCTGTATCTTTGGGTGCGGTTTCCAAAGATGGAGCAGATAATATTGTCTCAGAGAAAAATAAACTTTCTAGTTTAATCGATCCAAGTTTTAGTGAAGGCTCAGTACTGGGTTTAAGTACAGATGCCCAAGACAATATCAACGACCTTCTCAGCGAAAAAAATTTGCAATCCATTGCTGTGAAAGAAGTGACTAATAGCAAAGACAATGTTTCCATTTATGTTGATCAGGTTAAATTGGTAGAAGACTATTATGGGTCAGTGTTAGTGTTGAGCGTATTGGGCACGAAGGATCAAGCTGCAGCAGTGCAGGCAATTCCTTTAGCCCAGAACATAATTGCAGAATTAAAATCTATGAACGTACCGATGAGTTTGGTACGTTTTCATCGTTTAAAAATGATGCACTATGGTGTCGTGTTGAACATGCTTGAAAATATTGCCTATCAGCAAAACGTACAGGACCGTGCAGCTGCCGGCGTACTATTTTTTGAAATCACGAATGCAATGGAGTCCGCCAAAGCAGATTTAGTTAATCAAGGATATTTTAATTAGATGAATATGCCGTTGTACAAAAAAATAATTATTATAACGTGCATTGTAACGATTGGTTCCATGGCGTTTCCTCCTCGCCCTGCTCATGCATTATTTCCTGATTGGGTGAATGCTACCATCCAGGTTGTTGGTCATGGTATACAAGGTGCGTTGCTCGGAATTGATTCCGCTGCAAATACTATCCAGACAGGATTGGATACTGTTCGCAACGTGGTCAATGGTTTGCCAATTGAGTATGGACCTGTGAGACAGGGTTTGTCGATCGCTATGGCGAGTTGTGATTTACTCGGTGGTAATATTTCTGCTCTGTCCGAAATAGATGCACTTACATCTCCTTCTTCACCAAGTTATGATCCTAAGGTACCAAAAGGAATGATTAAGTTACCTTCTGGTCCCGCTATTACTACGCCGAAATTAACCCCCGCGTCCACTACGAAAAGTACTGGAGCTGTGAAAGGGGAGTCGACAACAGTTGGTGGAGCAATAGGAAAAATTTATCAAGACAAAATCAAAGTAGAAAATTCTACTATTGCTGGCAAGGATACTCAGGTATTAAGTACTCCTATTATTACGTCTCAAACAAATTTAGATCCTTTGGCTAATGAGCTTATTACAATCGGTGATAAAACGAAAACTAATTTGACTTTAGCTCTTACTAAGAAACTTGGTTTGTTGCGCTATCAAAAGACTTGTTATAAAGTTCTCGACAGCTCTTTAAAAAATTCATTGATTATCGCTTCATGGAATGATCAATTGAAACAAGCATATAACGACACTTTAAAAGATTTAGAGACGAGATCAGCTGCATTGAATCGGAATGTTTCCGATATGGAGACAGTCTTAACTCAAGCTCAGCATGATGTCTTTAAAGCGATTGCGGCATCGGTAGCAGCTGACATTAATGAGCAGCGTACTATGGATACGGTTGCACAGCTTAAACCGAAGTTAACAGTAGGGAATTATAACCAAACTGTCGATGCGTTAACTAAACAAGTGTATGCGCCAAAAGCAATTAAGGAAAAATATGCCAGCGACCCATCTACTCAGTTTATTTTAAATTCTTTGCTTAATGCAGAAATTGCCACGGACAAGTATGCGAAACAACAAGCCAATCAGTCTGCGGAGGCGGCGGCACTGACAGCACTTAAAGCCAGTGGTCAATGTGCAGAAGTATATGACTTTATGGAATATAGTCAGGAATCTATCGACTTGGCGAGTAGTAGTATGCAGCCTGGATGTGATGTGACCCAGGTGATGGACTCATATCGGAGCAAATTTTCCGAAATTATGTT
>CAYVGX010000025.1:0-9083 GCA_964451015.1 uncultured Candidatus Saccharibacteria bacterium
CACACATTTTCTGCGCCCGGCAGATTAGTTTCAAAATACTCCCCTGGCTCATGCCCCGGCTCCCGATGAATCGCTGCCAAATTCACTATTAGCTCTGCGTGGCTTGGTAAGTTAGCACTGGTAATTGGTTGCCGTACATCTAAAGAAACTATCTGCACTAATCCGTCGGTTAAATATTTCTTCAATTGTTCGGGCCATCGTTCTGTATTAACTGAGATATCTGCAATCACCACGCTATCGACAATATGCTGCTCTAATAATTCTATAGCCAAATATGAGCCAATAAATCCGCTGCCCCCAAATAAAACTGCAATTTTAGAATCCATAACTATAGTGTAGATTAACGACTATCCAATTTTACCATATTCACCCGCCAATTAGAACCAAGGCTTGCTGTCCAAAAAAATGCTATAATACTCTAAGAATACGTATATTTACTAGAATTTCTGTGAAAAAAACTGAATTACTCTTCAACCTCATTTCCATTCCAATCGATATACTTTCCCTCTTACTTGCAGGGATTGTTTCGTTTTACCTGCGCTACCAAACCGACAGCGTCGTAGGACCAGTCTTGTTTAATATGAATCTACAAGACTTCATGGTCATATTAATTAAGGTAATCCCTCTCATACTGCTTATTTTCGCATCACTGGGGTTATACCGGCAAACAGGCACGCGTAGATTTTTATACGAACTCAGTAGAGTATCCTTAGGCTTATCCGTCACAGCTTTCATAGTTATTGTATTATTCTTCTTTAACCAGACTATTTTCCCCTCACGTTTTATCATTCTGGCCTTATGGCTTATCGGTATCGTATTCGTCATTATCGGTCGCTTTGTACTTGTAGGTATTCAGCGTTATTTATTTAAAAAGGGATATGGATTACATAAACTCGTTTTAGTAGATGGAAACGAAACCATGTACAGCTCCATTCGAGAAATCCTCAAAAACAAAAAATACGGATACAATGTGGTAGCAGAATTCGCCAATAGTCCTGATCTTCAAAACAAGCTCACCAACTTTTTAAAAACTCAAAAAGTAGACGAAATTGTGCAATTAGAACCAACTGTACAAAGCCAGGTAAACCTCAGCCTTGTCTTGCAATCCCGGCTCTATGGCATCCGTTTTAGCTACGTACCAAATTTATTTGAAGTACAACGCAATACTATCGAAATAAATAACTTAAAGGGTATACCTTTGATTAGCCTAAAAAATACTCCTCTTGACGGTTGGGGTAAGGCAATAAAGCGCATGATGGATATAGTTATTAGCAGTATCTGCCTGCTTATCACTTCACCGCTATTTTTACTACTAGCTATTGCCATAAAAATAGACAGCCCAGGTCCTGTTATCTATAAAGCAATTCGCTGCGGCCGCGATAAAAATTTCTGGTTCTACAAATTGCGGTCAATGTATACCCATTTGAGTGTAGGAGAAAAATACGGACAAGACGAAGCGAAGGAATTATTGCAAAAACTAGTGACACAAAATGCAGAAAACCGCTCAGGGCCTTTATATAAAATTAAAGATGACCCCCGCGTCACCAAAATAGGCAGATTCATTCGCCGGACAAAACTGGATGAAATTCCCCAGTTTTGGAATGTTCTCAAAGGTGATATGAGCATGGTCGGACCCAGACCACATCTTCCAGACCAAGTGGATCAATACAAGGATACAAACGGCCGCGTATTAAGTATTAAGCCTGGCATATTCGGATATACACAAATTGCCCAAGCTACTGCTCCGACACTGCCGTTTGAAGAAGAGATTGCACTTGATATTTATTACATCGAAAATTGGTCTGTGTGGATGGATCTCAGCATCTTGCTCAAAAGCTTTCTAATTCTGGTATGGGACAAAAAGTCTAAGGATAATTATTAAATTCCCGCTAGACAAACCCATTAATTTATAAGATAATAGTGCCGAGATCATTGTCTCTAATTCAAATCCCTTCGGAGGTAAGCTCTATGATATGGACTATTATCGTAGTTCTAATGGTATTGTGGTTTATAGGAGTAGTAACATCCCAAACATTTGGAGGTTTTATTCACATTTTTGTAGTGATTTCATTAGTATTAATAATACGTATGTTGCCACGCAAAAAAAACTCCACCTAGTTAATTGGTAGATTTTTATTCTAAGCAATGGGTTAGCATCTTCGGATACTGACCTTTTTATTTTACAGAAAACAAAACACCCGCTTGCGCGGGTGTTTTTGCCTGTTCATTTTTATGGCTGGTATAAGCTATCGTTTACGCGAAGATAAAGCCAAGAATGTCTTTACCGCGACGTACAGCTACAGCACCTGCGGTTACTAAACCAGCAAATACAGCAGCAGAAGTAGCAGCGCTACCAGTCTTTGGAGCCTCGTAAATTGTCTGACCAGGAACAGTAATCACTACAGTATTACCATAGGTATTACGGATTTGGTAAGAAATCGATGGGGCAAGACTTGTTTTAACCTTTACTTTGAAAGTTTTGGTTACGGTTTGTCCAGCTTTAATATCCACGGATGGATAAGTTAAAGTGTTACCTTTTAATGTACCGCCGCCTAAATCAATGATATCAGCTAACGGTAATACACCAGAAAGATCATCGGTAATTACATAATTATTCTTAGTCGCATCACCATCATTTTTGGTGGTTAATGTGAAAGTAATATAGTTACCACGATCAGCGCTTACAGCAGTTGCATCAGCGTTCTTAGTGTCGTTGAATGCACGCTTAGACTGAATGATATGAGCAGAACCATTATGAGATGGTTTATCAGTATCAACATTTACACATGCATCGTCTTCATCGCTGTTTACGTTATCACCGGTAACGCGGGCAGTATTACATACTTTACCATTGTCTTCGGTAACACGAGCAGCAAATTCGATAGTCTGACTTTCACCAGCAGACAAAGAACCTAAGTTCACAGTCAAAGTAGAACCGCTAAAGCTAGAACTACCATCGGTGTTTACAGAATCATCGAAGGATAAACCGGATGGAATACGGTCGGTAACTTTTACGTTACGAACAGTAGTATTGCCGGTATTTTTTACAGTTAATTTGAAGTATACACGGTCACCTTCTTCGGCATCTACAGTTTGAGTATAGTTAGTACCTTCAGAAGTATTCTTTACCAACTTAGTAATAGAGATTTCACGATCTTCATTATTAGTGGTAGTAGTGACGATTACTTTAGCAGTGTCGGAAACGCTATCAGTATTAGAAGCATCTGCTACTGCAGTGTTTACGAAAGTACCACTATCATCTTTTACAACTGCATTATAGGTAATAGTACGCTTTTCATTGCGTTGCAAATCACCTAAATTCAAGGTGCCTGGTAAACTACCAGACCAGGTAGTAGAACTCATAGCATTATCGCTATTGTCGTATACCTTTACGGAATTACTATCAATAGTAATACCAGAAACACCGTTATCACGCATAGTTACGTTTTTCGCAACACTGTCACCAGTGTTAGTAACAACGACACGATATTGGATATCTTCATTTTTGTCAGCATCAATAGAATCTGCAAAGCTAGAATTATTATCTACACTGCGCACTTTCTTGACGATAGACAAATTTGGATTATCGGTTGGGGTATTTACAGTTACTACCTTGAAACGGAAGCTCAAGAAGAGACTGTATTCGAAACATGCGTTCAAATCACCTAAGGTATAAGTAGAGTTACCTAAATTTAAACCGGTTTGACCAGTCAATTGACCATTATGGTCATAGATAGCACCACTGTTTGCTTCTACTTCCAACTTTGCATTTGCAGGAGTATGAACAGTAAAGCTCTTGTTTACAGTGTTAGTGTTATCACCCTGGTACTTCACAGAAATAGTGTGAGTACTACCTACTGAGGAATCAGTAGAAGTAGTGATTTTTACGTTTTTTGCAGTGGTCTGAGATTGAGGCAAATTATTTGCCGCACCGTTGTGGATATACATTAAAGCTACACCACGCTGACCTTCAGACAACTGTAAACCATTACTCCAATCAGCTTCATTTTGAGAGAATACTGGGCTAGAACCTTGGTTATAGACCGCAGCATCGATCGCTGGGAAGTCATGACACAATGGAGTGTTAGTATCGCTATAAGTAACCGGCCAATAGTTGAGAGTTGGGGTTGTTGGTGGGTTTACACAGTTTTCCGCAGAAGTATGTACTGCAGTGGCGTTTGGAATAAACGACAAAACTAATGCAACAGCAACTACCGCAACTAAACTACCTAACAGGCCTAGTTTGCTTGAGCGACGGTTGAATAAAATGTTGCGCATTTTATAATGACTCTCGTTAATTGCGAAATCCTAAATATAAATATATAAGGACTTTTACAATTAAACTTAATAATTAAGATTTACACCAACCAATTGCCGGTTAGCAATAAATCGTATAAGTATACTTTATTTGGGCGATTTTGTCAACCCTAAATAAAAAAACTCCTCATAAATAAAAGGAATTTAAAATGATTTTTGTTTTTCTAGGTTGATTTGTTAAAAAATAGCACAATTTTAACAAAAAATAAAGCGGTTTTTTAAAAACCGCTTTTTAATGGGAGTAGATCACTCCCCTAAATTCATTGTTTACTATCAGAGGGACCCCTTTGAAAGCTTTGACCTGCAAAGCTATTCTTTGCACATTACAAATATGCTTCCTGCCCGACACACAATGAGCGCACAATTTTTGTAGCTTATTGATAATTTCATGCTTTGTAATCTCTAATTCTGACATAGTGTTAAAAAATTAATGACTAAAGTCTAATTGATGCCGCGGAATACCGACCTGTATCCCATAAGCAATGGCTTTGCTATATGATTGCGTTTTATAATCTATCTTGAAAATTTTGTTCGGAAAAATAATATAATGGAACGCGCTGTTCTTAAAATCTATATACCATGCGCTAGGATGCCGAGAGTCTAAGTGACGGGACAAGACACTAGCTACACGATCTGCATCTACTTCTGGAATTTCTACAGTGTGCAATGTCCATATGTTTAACCATGGTGTCTTATGTGCAAGCGTGACTTCCTCTACCGTAGTATTGATAATTTTTATCTGGGCCAAAACATGTGGATTATCTAAACTTTCTTGTATTATTGTTCCAGTATAATTCATAATTATTCTAAGTTGCGTATTACACCAACCACTTTTCCTTGAATCATCCATTCTTCCTTAGGGTAGATATTTTGATAATCCGGGTTCTCTGCTTTTAAATAGGCGCGGTTTTTAATTTGTACAAAACGTTTGACTGTAGCTTCATCGTGCAGGAGTGCTACTACAATATCGTTGTTCTTTGCTTCTTTGGTCGGACGAACAATCACTAAATCATTCTCATGAATGCCGGCATTGATCATACTATCTCCTCTTACCCGGAGCAGAAAGACATCGCGCCTGCCTTTGATGAGGCTTTGAGGAAGATTAATCCACTCTTCTATATATTCTTCTGCTAAGTGCGGACTTCCGGCTTGTACCGAACCAATTAATGGCACGCGTATCAATCCTTTCTGCAAACTATCTGTAAGGCTATTGAGGACTTTAATACCGCGAGCTTTGCCACTTGTTTCTATATACCCGCCTTCTTCTAAACTTTTCAGTAACTTTGCGATGGCGTTTTTAGATTTAACTTCTAAATGATCGGCCATCTCGGATACTGAGGGCGGCAAATTATAATCTCTAATCTGTTGGACTATAAATTGCAGTAATTGCTTTTGTCTTTCTGTAATGCTCATATATTTTTCTTGGTTATATTCCTATGTTATACGATCGTTCACCTACTGTCAATCAAATAAAAATCCTAGCAAAATCGCTAAGATTTTTTTATATCACTTACTTATCCACATTTAGCCAGGCAATAAAAATTGGAATATACTCACTACGATCGAAAGCACCTGTTTAAGAATAGGTATCGCTGCTGGCAGTAATACAATTAATAAAATGAGGTAAATAAAATTTTTCTTGATCACTTGAAAAATCGCAACACCTAAAAACACGGCCAATACTATGGAAATAAAAGGGTGTAAGAATGCAGGAAAAAATTCTAAAAAATTTCGATACAATTCTTCAAAAATATGCATTTATTTTTTCTTAGTTTTAGTTTTAATAGCTGCTTTGGCAGGTTTATTTTGAATCGAATCCGTAACCACTAAATGAGGATAATCAAAAATGTCTTTAATGAACCTGTCGAAGGTATCTTTGCGTGCTGTAAACTCTTCCGGACTCATGACGCTATAATTCAATTCCCTACTCATAAGCTTGCTTGCCAGAGTTAAGAAACTTTCCAACTTGGCCGTATGTGCTTTTCCAATAAGGAGAATATCCACCGGCAAGCTTGGCTGACCTACAAAGACGCCAGACAAAAAAATACCTTTCATCTGCCCTACCTTTTTTAAGCCTACATATAATTCATCTTGCCAGGGCTTTTCGGTTTTTAATAATTCGGCCTGAAGAGGTATTACCTGTGGGTGCCTGGTATTGAGCAAGAAATATTCTACACCTTGGGAAATAAAAGATTTTAAGTAGCTCAATTTTTCCAATTCTGTCGCTGCCTGCATTACTTTATCGGTAGACAGCTTTAAACGTACAGACAATTCTTTGACAGTAAAACTTCTCGCCGGAGCGATCATTAAGAATGCCAGCACTGCAGACAGACTATTCGACTCAATTATGTCCGAAAATAATGAAATCATACAAAAATATTATATCACAACGATTTTTTGAGAAAGAAATTAATTTTCAGAAATTTTGCTAAAAATGGTATAATTATACAAATGACCGAATTAGAAACCCAAGTCGTAAAAATCCAACTCGGCGACAACCGTCAGGCCAGTAGTTTTGTTTATACTTTAGCAGAAACCATTGAAGATTCTGGTACAGAAATTTTCGTGATTTGCGAACTGCCAATGTTTAATCCGGCAGCCAAAGACGAATGCCAGCGCATTTCAGAAGCTATCACCGCTTCTTTAAAGCGCAGCTATCGCCGCAGTTCTGCGACCAGTATTTTCGAAAACGCTCTGGCAACCATCAATGAAGAACTCAGCAAACTAGTCACTTTAGGCAAAAACCATTGGCTGGGCAAGCTCAATGCCGTTGTTGCCATTAAAACCAACAATGTCTTAAGCGTTTCTTCAGTCGGAAAAATTTCTAGCCTTCTCTACCGGGAAGGAAAATTTGTTTCTATCAATGAAAGCTCTACTACTAATCACCCGCTAAAAACATTTGAACAGTTTTCAGAAGGCAAGTTAAAACTGGGCGACATGTTTTTACTCTCAACCCCAGAGCTACTTAACCATATCTCTATCGACCGCATCAAAAAATTGCTCGACAAGAACGACCTGCCTATTGCAGCCCAAAGCATGATCGAATATTTACAGGAAGAAATGGGTCCCGAAGTAGCGTGCGGTACTATTTTTGCCCTGCAGGTAGAGCCAGGATCTCTTGATATGGATGAAGAAGAAGTAGATCTGAACCAATACCTTTCTGGGCCAAAAGTGGAAAATGTTATAAAAAAACCCCAAGGCGAATGGCTACCAAAAAGTGTAAAAACCGGGGCACACACTGCTTTACTGATTGGGAAAAATCTAAAAGAAGATTTCAAAAACAAATATTTGAAGCCGAGCTTTTGGCGCGGTGCCGTAGATAAGTCTTCCCAGTCCCTCAGTGTAGTGCAGAACAGGCTCAAAAAAACTGCTACCAACTTTAAGCCGTCGCAAATCTCTGGCTTAAGCAGGCAGAAAAAATTCTTCTTAATCTCTGCAGCAATCTTGCTTATTGCCCTCGTAGCCAATATTATTATTGCCCGCATTAACTCTACTAACGAAACAAAAACAACTGTCACCAGCGAGCAGCTTACTAATATAGAACGATTATTAAACGACAGCAGCGCAGCTCTTGTATATGGCGATGAAGCTCAGGCTAAAGATTTATTCACTCAAGCTAAAGATATACTAAATAAGTTACCTTCCGACGTAACCGATGATTCACAGAAGAGTAAAATTAGCTCGCTCACTAATCAAGCCAACGAATTAGATAAAAAGCTTAACAAAGTGGAAACCGCAGATGTGCAAAGCCTCGGCACTCTCAGCGTAGGCAATACTCTTATCGATCTCCCAGATTATGTGGGCACAGAAAATGACCGCACTGTTATTGCATATAAAAAATCCACTGGCAAAATTACCGATAATACTTTCCAAACCACAGAAAGCATTATCGACAGCATTGCTTTGCAAAATGACCTTGCAGCAATTTATAACGGTGAAGCATTTTTCATCTGGGACGTAAAGGGTGATATTATCACGGGCAAATATACTGATGGCGTACCAGACCGCGATGATTTTGGAGGCGTAAAAACATACAGCACTAATAACAAAATTTATTTTATCGACAAGTCCTCAGGAGAAGTTAAAAGCTTAGGCACTAGCGGCCGCGGCTTTAACAGCCCTGGTAGCTCTGTAAAAGATGATGCTATCAAAAATGCATCCGACCTGGCTATCGACGGCAATATCTATATCGCAACGAATGGCACTATCCTCAAATTCAACTCTGGTAAAAAACAAGACTTCACACCTAGCGTTTCAGGATTATCCTCTACAGCAAAACTATACACCCAAACCGACTACCAACGCTTATATATATTAGATAGCGGAAACAAAAAAATAATAATTTTAAATAAAGATGGCTCTGTTTACAAAAATATTACCAGCGACAAGTTTAACACTCTTAAAGATTTTACTGTAGATGAAAAAAACAGCACTATATATATCCTAAACGGTACTGAATTACTGAAAGTGAAATTTTAAAATAGCCATATAAAAAGACCTCCGATCGGAGGTCTTTTTAATTAAGTAAATAAAATTACTTAAGGGTTACAGTAGCGCCAGCTTCTTCAAGTTTCTTCTTGAGTTCTTCAGCTTCAGCTTTAGCAACATTTTCTTTTACCATTTGAGGTGCGCCGTCTACCATATCCTTAGCTTCTTTGAGGCCAAGGCCGGTTACTTCACGAACAACTTTAATGACGTTGATCTTGCTTTCGCCAGCAGAGGTCAATTCAACATTGAATTCATCTTTTTCTTCTGCGGCACCAGCA
>CAYVGX010000026.1:0-8943 GCA_964451015.1 uncultured Candidatus Saccharibacteria bacterium
CCATAAATGAACAGAGGCTGTATTTTTGTAGGAATGCTTTTTTAAATATAATGCTAAGCCTTTGCGGAAATTTTCTGCGCCAATATAGCTAGCCAACATGCGCAGCACGCTGGCGCCTTTGGCATACACAATGGCCGGATCAAAACTTTCGGCTATTTCGTTAGGATGATAGACTTCCACTTCGATAGGTTGGACGCTCTGGAGAGCATCTTTTTGTAATGCAATAGATTGCTCCTGTAGAACAAATTTGGTCCAAAAATTCCATTCTGGGTACAAATGATCTACTGTGACATACGCCATATATGTAGCAAAGCTTTCGTTAAGCCATAGATGTGTCCACCATTCCATGGTCACTAAGTTACCAAACCATTGGTGCACTAATTCGTGAGCGATCACTTCGGCTACGCGCTGCTTGTTTACAAAGGGTGTTAACTTTTCATCTACCAATAAAGCAGTTTCTCGAAATGTTACTGCGCCCCAGTTTTCCATTGCACCAGAGGCAAAGTCTGGAATCGCGATCAAATCTAAAACCGGCAAAGGAAATTTAATGCCAAAATAATCTTCCAAAAATTCTAAAGATCTTTTTGCTACATCTAACGCGAACTTCCCCTGTTCTTTCTTGCCTGGCGTGGTGTGAATGCGGATCTGCACGCCGTTTTTTGTTTTGCCTTTGATGTGCTCAAATTCTCCGATAATTAAGGCTAGTAAATAGCTGGACATCTTCGGGGTGCTCTCAAAGTTTACAATCTTGAAGCCCTTATCATGTGGCAGTACAGATTTTTCTATAGTATTAGAAATAACCTGCAAGTGCTTCGGAATGATTACCGAAACATCGAACACAGCCTTATGGCTGGGTTCATCGAAACATGGAAAAGCGCGGCGCGCGTCTGTAGATTCGAACTGTGTAACAGCCAAATGCTTTTCTTGCTTCTTGTGCGTATAGCGGCTGCGGTATAAGCCGTGAAGCTGGTCATTAATGACGCCTGTAAAATTCAACTCTAACTTCCCTTTTCCAGACACTGCTTTAGTAAAATCAAAAGTCACTGTTTCTGACTTTATGTTATAGCTGATTTTTGATACTGCAATTTTCTGCTTACCTGCGATCCAGATTGCGTCTATAACTTTCGTGTCCAAGCTGTGCAGGACCAGCTGCTTGGTGAATTTATCTATTTCTATATCTATGATTTCGTGTCCAGAAAAAGTAAAATCCGCCAAGTTTGGCGTAATTGTAATTTTATATTTGTGCGGCCGGACATGACCCGGCAATCTGTGTTTGTTTTGGTTCATTAAAATTATATTTAATTTAGGCTGTCATATTTTAAAATGTACTGACACAATCTCTTACCTAACTGACTTAAAAGGTTTTCTGCAGCTACTAATGGACCTTCACTACTGCCTAAAAAAGGCGATAATAAATTTTCTCTTGATAACACCTCCGCGTGTTGCCTTACTACCGTAACATCTACCATTCCTAGTTCTTTACAAATTTCGGTAAACCATTCTTCTGCATTATGGTTTTTAAGTTCAAAAAAATTATTTTTTTCTCTGTAGTTATACAACTTTGTTAATACCAGTAAATCCGCACCGGACAATCTGTTACATATTTGCAATAGTGTATATGCTTCATTTTCACCTCTTTCATTTATATTAATAGATATTGAATGAAAGAATAATGATTTCATAGCCTGAAATTTATCTTCTCCAATTCCTTCATTAATTGCTTTTAATAGATCTAGTAAGGTTTGTTCCGCCTTATCTGAAAATTTGCTATTACTACTAGATTTCAATTGTCCCATTTCTACCCTTTTTCGATACTCTTCTCCTAGCCTTGCAATTTTTTTAGCTCCTACTATAGCTATAGCTTTGGTGACTGCTAATGTTGGATTATTTATTAATTCTGGAGCGGTCAAGATGTTGGGTATTTGCTCTAAAAAATCAAAAGAGCTAAGGGCGAGTTCTTGTCCAATTTTTTTAGTAATACTATCCTGCATGAATTTATTTTGCTAAATTCTTCTGGTGTTCTTGTGAATTAACTAAGCCGCACTTTTTATATTTCTTTCCGGAGCCGCAGTAACACGGATCATTACGTCCAATTCCGCTTGCACGTGGATCTTGCTCACCTGTAGATTGGGATGTAGAAGAATTTTCACCGCTGCTTAAAGTAACGTGTTGCTGAACTTCACCGCCCTCATTATGCACATGCACGCTCACCTTTAACACCGCATAAATTACGCGGCGATCGATTTCTGCCAATAAGTTTTGGAATAATCTGTAACCTTCTTTTTTATATTCTACTAATGGATCACGCTGGCCATAACCGCGAAGACGCACACTATCGCGCAAATGGTCCATGGTATCTAAGTGTTCCATCCACAATTGGTCTATAGTCTGAAGAGTTATAGAGCGAAGAACATTGCCAAACATTTCTGCACCCATAGAGGCTTCCTGGCTTTCCATGGCTTGATTGGCAAGCTTCTTTAACTCATCAATAAGTACAAATTCTCTATCGGCAGCATTATGAGATGCTTCTAAAATCATGTTTTTAGTGCTGCTGTCTAAGTTAGGCAAAATTACAGAGCTTGCTTCTATAACTTTATCCATTGCTTCTTCAAACTCTAAGTTGCTTAAGTTTGATGTCACGATGAATTCCAGTTCAGAATGAATTAAATGTAAAACATCGTGCTTGATATCAAAATTGTTTTCTTGCTCTTCTAGTCCTGCTAAATATTTGCGGCGGGTGTTATAGATGTTCTTGCGCTGTTGGTTTAAAACATCATCGTATTCAAGTACACTCTTACGGGTATCAAAATTAAGCCCTTCGATTTTCTTTTGTGCAGATTCTATGGAGCGAGACACTAATTTGGCTTCGACTGGCTGATCATCTGGAATCTTTAAAGTTTCCATCAAGCTTTGCATGCGCGGACCGCCGAACAAGCGCATCAAATCGTCTTCCATAGAAACATAAAAAACAGACACACCAGGATCTCCCTGACGTCCACTACGACCACGAAGCTGGTTGTCGATACGGCGAGATTCATGGCGCTCAGTACCAATGACAGCTAAACCTCCGCTGGTACGCACTCTTTCTGCCTCTTCTTTATCAACCGGGTTACCACCGAGTAAAATGTCGACACCACGGCCAGCAATGTTGGTTGCCAAAGTGACGCTGCCAGCGCGACCAGCCTGAGCTACTATCTGGGCTTCTCGTTCGTGGTTTTTTGCATTAAGCATTTCGAAAGGCACACCTTCTTTCTTTAAGTAGTCCGATAGCAGTTCGTTTTTGGCAATACTCACAGTACCAATCAATACAGGCTGCCCATTTTTGTGACGCTCTTTCACGTCTTTAGCGATTGCAGCAAATTTTGCTGCTTCGTTTTTATAAATTAAATCCGATTTGTCTTCGCGGATCATTGGCTGATTGGTTGGCACCTGCACAACTTCTAGCTGATAAATCTTGAAAAATTCTTCTTCTTCGGTTTTAGCTGTACCAGTCATACCCGCTAAGCGTGCATATAAACGGAACAAGTTCTGAAATGTAATGGTAGCCAGTGTTTTGCTTTCCTGCTGAATCTTCACATTTTCTTTTGCTTCGATTGCCTGGTGAAGACCTTGGGAATATCTGCGACCAAACATAAGACGACCTGTAAATTCATCTACAATCACAATTTCTCCATCGCGAATAACGTAATCGCGGTCCAGTTTGAACAGTGTTTTTGCTTTTAAGGCCTGCTCAACATGATGCAAGGTTGTAACACCTTGGTTGGTATCGTAAATATTTGGAATGTTTAAAATTTGTTCAATTTTAGTAATACCATTGTCTGTAAGGCTAGCAGCTTTATGCTTTTCATCAACTGTATAATCTGCTTCTTCCTGCAAACGATCTACCATTTTGGCAAAGCTGTAATACTTATCGGTTGGTTCTGTATCTGGTTGAGAAATAATTAACGGAGTACGAGCTTCATCAATTAAAATACTGTCGACTTCATCGACAATAGCAAAGAACAGTTCGCGCTGACGAAGCTGGTTGGTATGTTGTACCATGTTGTCGCGCAAATAATCGAACCCGAATTCGTTGTTGGTGCCATAAGTAATGTCGGCGTGATACGCATCCCGGCGAGTCACCGGACGCATATGCTTCACATCCAAAACTAAACCTTGAGTTTCGCTTTCGATGCGGTCGATTTCTTCCTGCTCTGGTTGATACTCTGGATCATACAAGAATGAAGCTTCATGCTGAATGCTGGCTACAGACAGCCCTAGAGCGTGAAAAAGTGGGCCATTGAGGCTTGCATGCCAGCGAGCCAGGTAATCGTTTACAGTTACCAAATGGCTTCCTTTGCCGGCTAAAGCAAACAGTACTAAAGGTAAGGTTGCTGTTAAGGTTTTCCCTTCACCGGTTTTCATTTCTGCGATCTTGTTTTCTGCGAGTGCTAAACCACCAATAACCTGAACATCATAATGAAATTTACCAAGCGAGCGTTTAGCGGCTTCGCGAGTAAGCGCGAATACGCGAGGGCGAATCTCTTTCAATTTCTTAAAGATTTTGTCGTTTTCTGTAATTTCAGAAAGGTCTGATTTGAATGCAGAAACTTCTTCTTTAATCTGCTCATCTGACAAACCTGCGATTTCTACCTGTAAACTGTTAATCTGCGTAAGTTCCCCATTGTACTTAGAAGCCGGATTAGAACCAGCAAAACCGAATAAATTGCTAATAAATGACATAAAATAAGTTAAATATACCTTGTGATTATACTAAAATTTATAACTTTCGCCAAACGTAGTATTCAATAAAAAAAGAGTCGAAATAAAAACGACTCTAAAAATAAATTTGTTAAATTATCGTCTATGCAAAAGCTGATTTTGCACATTTGGACCGCTGCTTACTCTTGTTAGCAGAATTAAAACCAGACACTTTAGAAGGATCTAGTGAAAGCCCGTCGGCAGGATAAAAAGTATACCAATCTTGTGTTTTTGTATTAACAAAAGTAGCACATCCATCCTCTTGATGGACCGCCACAAGCGACAAAGTTGGTATCTCTATCTTACCAGGAGAATTTTCAATAATTTTATAACTATTTCCTTGGTCTTCACTGATTGCTTTCCACACTGTTTTAACAGTAGCGAAACCGCTACTATTTACGGCAACAGTGTCTATTAAGCAATGCGTAAAGGCTCCTCCACCTGAATTAGTAATATAAAATTCACCGCCGAAATAAATTCGTAAATTTTCATCTTTAAAAAATGGATTGAACATTATTTAAATCACTCCTTGTAGTTTAAAATTCTTCCCTATGGTATGGGATATATGCCCATAAGTCAAGCTTTCTTCAGATAAATGTTCCAGAAATTGCGCTTATAAGATTTTCCCTGAAAAGCAGTATAGCTCGACTTCCGCTCTTGATACACAATAGTAAATTGTGGGCCATGCATATACTGTATATCTGCTTCGGAAAATACTCTTTCTATGAGATGAGTGCCGGGCATTACATATGTATTGTCTTCGGTTCCAGGAAATTGCTGCAGTAGCTTTTCTGCGTTCTTATCAAAATCCTTGCACAATGTTTTGACATACATTAAGCCATCAGGTTTGAGAACCCGGTTACATTCGGCTCTATACACATTTCTCTCTTGCTCGGTTAATGAATTTGAAGACAGAATATCGAGAATCACATCGAATTGACTATTTTTATACGGAAACTTCTCACCAATAGTGCCTTCGATAAATTCTATTTTTACATTTTTAGCCTTGGCTTTCTGCTCAGAGATTTTTACTGCTGTTTTGGATAATTCTATTCCACTGACTATGCTACCTCTCTCTGCTAAGAATAGAGCGTGCTTACCATTGCCACTACCTAAATCTAAAACACGCAAACCTTCCAAATTTGCGTGCTGTGTTTTGCGTAACCATTTCACAAAATGCTTGAAGTCTAATTGCGGCTCGTCCGAATTAGAAATCAATTTTGGGTTACGATATTCTTTTTCCCAAACGTCGTACTGAGGCACTACTCTCTGTTTCTTTTAAATAAGTTACCGATTTTTTTACGAAGACTTAATTTTTTATCTTTGCTTTTTTTGAGTTGTGAAGTAATTTTTGGAATAACTGCATCCATAGCTGCGTAAAAATCCCCTGCCACAGCATCGGCATAATAGCCATGAGGACTGACTTGCAGCTCGACGCGGAAGAAATCTCCGCTTTGATGCTTAGTGTCCTCTACTAATTCCACGAAAATATTATTTTCGGGACGCATAAACTTTTCTAGCACCTGTAACTTATCTTCAATTGTAGCCCGCATGGCGTCGCTGATTGTGGTGTTGGTGGCTTTGATATTTATGTTCATACGTTTATTTTCCTTTCATGTATAGTATATCATTCTGACTATGTAATTTCGAGAGAATCTAGCTCTTCGCTAGTAAAACCAATTAAATCTGGCTCAATACCAAGCTGTACTCCTGTTTTTTCTTTCACTTCTTTCGCCACTACCTTATAGAGACCAAGCACATCAGAGCTTGTAGCGTCACCCGATTGGTTAACTATAATAGCTGGCTGCGGACTATTAATTGCAGCACCTCCTAGACTTTGACCTTTAAGGCCGCACATATCAATAAGAAAAGCTGCGGGTGTTTTATAGCCTTGCGGCACCTTCAATTTGTCCGACATGGCTTGCAGGCGGTCTTTAGGCTCTATGCCAAAAGATTTCTCAATATCGGAAACTAATTGTGTAAAAGAAGATTCATCCAGTACAGGACCGCGAAAAAAAGAACCGCTATTACCTTTTTCAGGGCTACTGGGAAAAGGAAATTTTTGGTTGCGGATAGCAATAACTGCTTGGCGAATATCTGGCAAATTAACTGACTGCATCGGTGCTTCTGCAAAAAGCTTAGAGAGATCGCCGTAACTAAAGTTAGGCAAAGGTACTTTACTCAGTTTGAAGCTGGTATGTAAAATCACATACCTGCCTTTTTGTATACCGTTAAAAATACTGGATCGGTAGCCAAACTGGCAATCCTGGTTCGCTAAAACAACAATTTTATTTTCAGTACGATCGTATGCCTCAACTTCGGTTACGACCTGGCTCGCTTCTTGCCCGTAAGCCCCAACATTTTGTACAGGGATACCTCCTGTGAATCCGGGAATATGAGAAAGATTTTCTATCCCCCAAAATCCCGCTTCGCAAGCGAAACGCACGACATCATCCCAGACCTCACCGCTGGCCACTTTCAGAACAACATCTGTATCAGTTTCGGATAGTATGTCGATCCCGACATTTTCCAAACGAATTGCTAAGCCATTGTAACCGCTATCGGATACGAGAACATTACTACCGCCTCCAAAAACAAAAACATCGAGCTTATTTTCAGTAGCAAAATGAAGCCCTTCAATTAACTCTTGTTCATCCTGGGCAAATAGTAAATACCGCGCTGGTCCTCCAATGAAAAAAGACGTGTAGTTTTTTAGACCGACATGCTCCCTGATTTCCATTATGCAACTATTTCTTTTGCTAATTTATTAAAATCGCCAACTGCCATAACGACTACTACATCACCAGACTGTAATTCGGCATCTAAAATTGCTTTTGTTGCAGTTTTATCTGCCACCAAGCGAACATCGGAATGATTATGAGAAATCGCTTCAACAACCTCGCTGCCAGTTATAGTGGACGCACTCTTTTGCTCTCGGGCAGGATAGATTTCTGCTAGGAGGACCTTGTCTGCATTTTCGAAAGCCTGAGAAAGTTCGGGTAAAGTAGCTTTAGTACGGCTGTAAGTATGCGGTTCAAATATCGCCCATATGCGTTTATCAGGAAAGCGCAGCTTTGCTAGTGCTAAAGTTTCTTTGATTGCCGTTGGATGATGAGCATAGTCATCGAATACTTTAATGCCGTCTTTTTCTGCAACAAGTTCAAATCTACGCTTTATACCTTTATATTCCCGGAGGCCTTCTTGTACTTGCTCTGCACTGAATCCTAAAGTGCGCAGCAACGCAATCACACCAAGGCTGTTATACACATTAATAGTGCCAAACACATTAATTGCATACTGTTCCACTGTATTTTTATGAGTAACAGTAAACAAAGTCTGTTCTGCTTCTGTAATAATATTGCTCGCACTAAAGTCTGCAGGATGGTCTATACCGAAACTAACCTGCCCTAAATTATTGTGATGCATCATTTTAACCAGTTCGGCATTGTCACTATTGTAAACCAACAAAGCATCATCGGGCATATTCGCAATCATTTCTTCAAATTCGCCTACGATTTCTGCCAAAGACCCGTACATGTCGGGATGATCAAATTCAATATTTGTCAGGAGGGCAATATCAGGCTTGTACTGCTGAAATTTAGGTGTAGGATCGTCATATAAAGCTTTATATTCATCGCCTTCAAACACAGCATAATGACCGTCCCCGCAGTGGAAATTGCGATGTTCGTCTATTAAAACTGCGCCAGTCATAAAGGAACTGTCGTCAATGTATTGAAGTGTTTTTCCTAGCATTGCAGTAGTCGTAGATTTACCATGTGTACCTGTAACCACGATGCGCAGTTTATCTTCACATAATGCGTAAAGCAGCTGGCTTAAAGAATACAGAGGTATATTATTAGTAACCAAATAGGCAATTTCTGGGTTAGTAGTATCCTCGCCACTGGAAGCAATGAAAAAATCTGTGCCCGCCATTTTGACTTGCTCTTCTGCATAACCAACATGATAGGGAATATCCAATTCTTCTAAAACATCTTTAGCCGGGCTATACAAAGCTTTGCTGTCGCTTCCACTCACTTCGTGTCCAAGCTGCCTGGCTATACCAGCAGCGGCAGACATTGCAATACCCCCGATCCCAATAAAATATATGCGGGAATTTTCGTGTATATTCATTAGTTTTGTTCTGAAAACATAGCTTTTAATTGCTCTTCACTATGCTGTTTAATCAATTCTTTATCTTTAAGA